>NZ_JSFH01000005.1 GCF_000784835.1 Thermotoga sp. Mc24
AGTACTCACTGATGCTGATGGAAATCAAGTACAGCGCTATGAACAAAAAGATAGACGTTACAACAGGAGTCAGCACCCACCACCAGTATCCCAGTAGAAGGGCCTGGTAGTTTATCGACCACTGAAGCATGGTGCCGAGTGTGGGTATGTCCAGGTTCGACACACCCAGTATCGCGAGTGTGATTTCCATTCCAATAGCCCAGGACATGTTACCTATGAGAGTGGCGAATATGAGCGGTATCAGAAACGGTAAATACTCTTTGAAAACGATCGAAAGGGCTTTTGATCCAGAGAGAAGAGCGGTGTAGGTGAAATCCCTTTCCCTCAAACTCAAAACCTGAGACCTGATCACCCTCGCATCCCATGCCCAGCCAAAGACTCCAAGGAGAAGCCCAAGTGTGGGTAAATTTAAACGTCCTTTTACTATTGTAGCAATAAGAACAATGATGATAAAAAGTGGTATAACCAAGAAGGAGTCGCTGAGAAATGTCAAAACTCTATCTGCGGCTCCTCCTTTGTATCCGGCTATCATACCAACGATCATGGCTATGACTCTCGATACAAGTCCCGCGATCAGTGACATGACAAGTGAGTTTCTCACAGCGAAAGTGAGTTTCCAGAAAATGTCCTGTCCCATCGAGTTGGTTCCAAGTATGTGAGGCCAATGGGGTGGAAGATCCCTCGGGACCTGATTCCACAGGTACGGGTTGTACGGTGAAAAGAAAGACAGGATAGAGAGTGTCAAAAGTACCAGAAGAACTATGAAGCCGAATCTGAAACGTGTATCTCTCAACAGATCTTTCAACACCTGCATTTTTTCCACTCCTTTTTCATCTGTATCTCACCCTTGGATCGAATAGTGGGTAGAGAAGATCTATCAAAAGAATACTGGTTGTGATCAAAAGAATGGAGAGTGTACTCACTCCCATCAAAAGGTTGTAGTCACCTGTAAAAATGGCGTTGTAGAGAAGTGTTCCAATGCCAGGATAGGAGAACACGATCTCCGTGATCAAAGCACCTCCAAAGATCTGTCCCAGAGAGAGAGCAAGACCCGTTATCTGTGGTAACATAGCGTTTCTTATGACATATCTTCGAACGATTCTTCTTTCTTCTATTCCTCCCATCTTTGCGTATTTCACATAGTCCTCTGATTTCACACTCTGAACCACGAGTTTCATGGCTTGGAACCAAACAAATATTCCTATTAAAAGTAAAGAAAGCGCGGGAAGAAAAGCGTGTTTTAGGAGTATCAGCAGGTTTTCCCAGCTGAAGGTGAATTTCATTCCTATTGCAAAACCTCCGCCGATTGGAAAGATGGGAAGTATATACGCAAGGAGGATCAAAAGTCCGAGTGCGAGGATGTAGTACGGCATCGGTCTTATCACCATCGCAATACCATCGAGAATCTTCACCCATTTTCTGTCAGAGAAGTATCCTGCGAGTCCTCCAAGAATGTTTCCTATGATCCAGGAAATGACAGTCGTTACAAACAAGAGCCAGGCAGTCCAGGGCAGTGATTGTCTTATTAATTTCATCACAGGAGTTGGAAACTGAAAGTATGAAGGACCAAAATCGCCTTTTAAAAGTCTTTTCCAGAAGTTGACGTACTGATCCCACAGGCTTCCTTTCAGCCCATAAAGTTCTTTCAAGGTTTCTGTCATCTCTTCTATCGCCTTTGGATCCATGTACGTTCCTTGTGTCACAAGACGACTTATGAACTGTTGAACTGGATCTGTTGGTAGGAATCTCGGAATGAAGAAAATCATAGTAATTCCTACCCAGATGACAAGAAAATAAGTTATCAATCTCGGAAGCAGGTATCTTCTTACAAAACTCAAGGTATCTGCCCTCCTTTTCTCTTTAAAGGACCGGGGGTGTTCCCCCCGGCCCCCTGTTTGAAAGTATTTTACATCATTTTCTACCGGTTGGTTTCAGGAACGGAAGCATGTACTTGAAGTTCGGCCAATGTGTATACGGTTGTGCGTACATGTTCTCCGCTGTTGGATAATTTGTCCAATAATATTCATCGTATACTACCACACCAGGATAGTTAAACGTCGGGATTGTTGGCATTTCTTTGACAAGAAGTTTCAAGCCCTCCACTCCGAGTTCAATGAGTTTCTTTGTGTCTCCCCAGGCCGTCTTCTGTATTTCGTCTATGATCTTGTCCATTTCGGGATTGGTCCATCTTGCGTAGTTACCCCACGGCGCATCTTCACCTAGAGGAACAAGGTATTTGGAATGGAACGGCTCAAGCGTTCTGAACAGATCAGGATGTCCTCCCCATGGCTCTGCTGCTGGCCAATCTGTAGATACTTCAAATTCTCCTTGTGGATGGAGAGTACCACCTAGTTCTGTCGGCTGAACAACTACGTCTATACCAAACTTTTTCCAGGCTTGAGAAGCTGCAAAAGCGTTCCTTTCGGCAGGTCCAGCAGGATTCATACCTGTATTGATAGTGATCTTCCAGAGTTCACCATTTGGTAGATGCCATTTTCCGTCTTTGTCTCTATAGAATCCGTTCTTTTCCAGAAGCTTTTCTGCAACATCGGGGGCATACTTCCACCAACCAGGTCCGAAGATCCTCTTGATCAGCTCGGGATTATCTGGGACAGGGTATCCTCTCTTTCTTGCGTACTCTGCCAGCCTGAATCCAGCCTCGGGATCGTATGGCTTGAACTTTTCGCCGTTTCCAAGATCAAGCTCGAAGTTCTTCAGCCAGTCTTCAAGTTTTGTGAAGTACCAGTTGTAGTATGCGGTTGTGAGAGGAATGTGAATTGGGCTCAACGTTACTGCTCCGTCAAATGCGTTAGCAGCGTATTCAACGATATCAATTGCAAGAACAAGAGCCCATCTCACTTCAGGATTGTTGAAGGGTTCTTTGGCAGTGTTGAAGTGGAGACCTGTCACACACGGGTCTATGTTGACAGTCCACGGAAAGTTTTTCCTCCAGGCTCTGGCTGTCTTAACCCTGTTGAGAACCGCTTTGAGAGCTTCAAGTGACATATCTGAAATGTCAAGCTGATGCTGTGCCATCGCAAGAACTCTCTTTTCTGGAGCACTATGGAAAATCATCAATACATATTTTGGCTGCGGCATTCCGTAAAGCATACCAGTTGGTGTTCTATCCCAGTCTTCTCTTCTCTGCCAGAGCGTCCAGTATCCTCCTGGATCGTAACTGTGAAGAACGTAGGGCCCTGTTCCAACAGGTGGATTGAAATCGAATGTGAGAGGATCTTCCACCTTTTCAAACACGTGCTTTGGAAGCGGTCTCAGAGCGCCCCATCTGTCGAGGAAATAAGTGTGGAACCTGGAGTTTGGTTCTTCGAGTTTTATCAGGACTGTGTAGTCATCAACCTTCACTATTTCTTTTACTTGCTGCATTTGGGCATGGTAACCAAATCCTTCGGTGTTCTTTGCAAGTTCAATAGTGTAGATGAGGTCGTCCGCTGTGAACGGTACACCATCGCTCCAGTAAACACCTTTCCTGAGTTTGATGGTAACTTCTGTGAAGTCAGAGTTGTACTTCGGAGGTTCTGCGGCGAGTGCATTGATAATTTCTCCTGTAGCGTACTCAACACACCACAGAGGTTCAAGGAGCAGGTTTTGAATACCCCTGTCGTTCCAAACCCAAGTGGCCCAGATGTTGAAGTTTCCAGCGTTTGCTGCCCTTCCCGTAAGATATTGAGCTATGAGTGTTTCGTTTCTGGGAATACCTGGTGGCAACTGCTGTGCAAAGAACAGACTGAACATGGAAATGACGAACAAAACTACAAGAAACTTCTTCATGAAAACTCACCTCCCTTGATTGTATGTTATATTTTTTCCTTTCGGGAAATATTTTAATGTAAATCTCCGAGAAAATCAAGGTGCGTTTTTTTGGGATAATGGAGGTTATCTGCACTTGTAAAAGATTATTTCAAAATATTGTCGTTTTTCTTCTTTTTTCTCTTTTTTCCTTTCTGGTATTATATTTTCGTTAAATCATAGAGAAGGAGGTTTCATGTTATGAAAATATTACCTTCTGTGTTGATCCTTTTGTTGGGATGTGTTCCGGTTTTCAGCTCTCAAAATGTATCTCTGAGAGAGCTCGCAGAAAAGCTGAACATCTATATTGGTTTTGCCGCAATCAACAATTTCTGGTCTCTTTCCGACGCAGAAAAGTACATGGAAGTTGCGAGAAGAGAATTCAACATCCTGACCCCTGAGAACCAGATGAAGTGGGATACGATCCATCCAGAAAGAAACAGATACAATTTCACTCCCGCTGAAAAACACGTTGAGTTTGCAGAAGAAAACAACATGATCGTGCATGGACACACTCTTGTCTGGCACAACCAGCTTCCTGGATGGATCACTGGTAGAGAATGGACAAAGGAAGAACTTCTGAGCGTTCTTGAAGACCACATAAAAACGGTGGTGTCTCATTTCAAAGGTAGAGTGAAGATCTGGGATGTGGTGAACGAAGCGGTGAGCGATTCTGGAACCTACAGGGAAAGCGTGTGGTACAAGACGATCGGTCCTGAATACATTGAAAAAGCGTTCAGATGGGCAAAAGAAGCCGATCCAGATGCGATTCTCATCTACAACGACTACAGCATAGAAGAAATAAACGCGAAATCGAACTTCGTCTACAACATGATAAAAGAGTTGAAAGAAAAGGGAGTGCCTGTAGATGGGATAGGATTTCAGATGCACATAGACTACAGAGGGTTCAATTATGACAGTTTCAGAAGGAATTTGGAGAGGTTTGCGGAACTCGGTCTTCAAATATACATCACAGAGATGGATGTGAGAATTCCTCTCAGTGGTTCGGAAGATTATTACTTGAAAAAACAGGCCGAAATTTGTGCGAAGATCTTCGATATATGCTTGGACAACCCTGCGGTTAAAGCGATCCAGTTTTGGGGATTCACAGACAAATACTCCTGGGTTCCCGGCTTTTTCAAAGGGTACGGAAAAGCGTTGCTCTTCGATGAGAATTACAACCCCAAGCCTTGTTATTACGCAATAAAAGAGGTGCTGGAGAAAAAGATAGAAGAAAGAAAATGAGGGGGCGATGCCCCCTTATTTTCAGCAGTATCTCTTTTTCATTTTGTCGATGGCTTCCCAGAGGCCGAGAATGTAGGTTGCACCGAGTGCCCTGTCGTAGAGTCCATAGCCGGGACGTGCCTTTTCACCCCAGATCAGCCTTCCATGATCAGGACGTATGTACCCTTCGTAGTCTATGTCATGAAACGCTTTCATCACTTCAAAGAGATCGTGAGAACCGCAGAAGGAAGGATGTGCAGTTTCGTAGAAACTCTTCTCACCGGTGAACTTCAGGTTTCTCACGTGTGCAAAGTGGATCCTGCCCATCTTTCCGAAATATCTGATCATCTCAGGTATGTTGTTCTCAGGATTTGCTCCGAGTGATCCCATGCAGAACGTTATTCCGTTGTAGGGGCTGTCAACAGCTTTCAACATTCTCTCTATGTTTTCCTTGTTTGTTATAATCCTTGGCAGGCCAAAAATACTCCATGGTGGATCATCCGGGTGTATTGCGAGTTTCACATCGCATTCTTCACAAACGGGGATAACTCTTTCGAGAAAATAAACCAGGTTTTCGAAGAGTTTTTCTTCATCTACGTTCTTGTAGAGTTCGAAGGTTTCTCTCAGTTTCTCCAGTCTGTCCCATTCCCATCCTGGGAGGACGAAACCCTGAGAGCCCTCTTTCACTCGTTTTATGAGTTCGTCTGGTGTTACCCCTTCGATGAGACGGTGATCGTACTCCATCGTTTCAGAACCATCCGGGAGTTTTTTGTGTAGATCCGTTCTCATCCAGTCGAATACGGGCATGAAGTTGTAGCAGACTACCTTCACACCGGCCTTTGCCAGGTTTCTGATCGTTTCCTTGTAGTTCTCTATATACCTGTCCCTTGTGGGAAGACCCAGTTTTATGTCTTCGTGGACGTTCACACTCTCGATAACTTCGAGTTTCAATCCCGCTTTTTCAACGGTTTCTTTCAGCTTCATTATTTCCTCAAGTGGCCAGACTTCTCCCACAGGTATGTCAAACAAAGCCCCTACGACTCCTTCTACTCCTGGGATCTGACGTATTTGTTCCAGTGTCACGGTATCGTGTTTTTCACCATACCATCTGAAGACAAGCTTCATTCATTTTCCCTCCCAACGACTTCTTCGAGTGTTTTCCTCACAGCTCGTGGCCCTGTGATCATTTTCTTGAACAGTTCTTCTATTTTTTCTCCAAGTCCTACTTCGTACAGGTTCACTCTGAAAAGCTGCTGGCTGGAAAGGATTGGTTTCAGATGATCATCCGTGGATTCGGGATCGCCGAATTTTATCTTTGAAACGTAAGACCTCAGGTTCTCAAGAAGGGGATCTGGACTGAGCTGCATTTCTTTTCCTTCATCGTCTATTCCCATGAGGTATCTGCACCATCCCGCTATCACAAGTGGTATGTATTTCAGATTCCTTGGATCCAGATCTGGTCTTTCGTGGTATGCCTTTATAGTTTCGCCGAACCTGATAGGCATCTTTTGAGAGGTATCCGTTGCTATTCTCTGCGGTGTGTCTGGCAGATACGGATTGGGAAGTCTGATGTTTATCACTTCGTTCAAGAATTCTCTTGGATTTATGATACCAGGATCTACCACAACTTTTATTCCCTCTTCTCCCACACCTTCTACAAGTTTTTTCAGGAGGGGGTCTTTCATTTCGTCTGCGATCTTTTTGTATCCCAGAAGGCAACCGAAGATGGCCAGCGCTGTGTGAAGAGGATTGAGACAGGTTGTCACCTTCATTCTTTCTGCCTTCTCAACAGTTTCTCTGTCTGTCAGAAAAACGTTCCTATCTGCTCCTTCGAGTTTTGGCCGGCCGTTCGGAAAGCTGTCTTCTATCACCAGATACTGAGCCCATTCCATGTTTACGAAAGGAGCGATGTGGGTCCTCTTGGATGTCACAAAGATTTCCATTCCCCCTATTCCAAGTTTTTCTAAGTGCTCTTTTATGAATTCTGAAGGACCCGGTACAATCTTGTCTATCATACTCCATGGGAAAGCAACGTCTTTTTCCAGATAATCAATGAAATCTTTTTCCACCAGACCGTTTTTAACCCACTCCTCGGAAATTCTTTTCACAGAGCTGTAGAGTTTTTCGCCATTTCTTGAGAAATTATCGAGGCTGAGAAGAGCGATAGGAAGTCTTCCTGCTTTGAATCTTTCGTAAAGAAGTGCAGCCACTTTTCCCATCGATGTTTGGGGTGAGACAGGACCGTTTTTCATGTCCTCCATCACCTGAGGAAAGAGGTTCCCGGCCTGATCTTCTATGTTGTAGCCTTTTTCTGTGATGGTGAGAGAAGCGAGCTGAAGAGAAGGATTTCTAAAGATTTCTTTTGCTCTTTCCCAGTCTGGATGCGAAGGATCTCCCTTGAGAGCTTCCATCACGCTCGCTATGATTCTCTTTTCAAAATCTCCGTCGGGTTTTATTGTGACCGCTATCGATAAATTGTCGTACGGTTTGTAAACTTTGTCTATGACTTCGTAGTCGAAGAGTTCTATCACATTTATACCAGTGTCTTCCTTACCCTCTTCGAGGAGATTCTGAAGCACTGCCGCAACGAATCCCCTGAATATGTTTCCACCACCGAAATGAACCCATTTCGGTTGTTCTTTTGTATTTTTCTCTACTTCGTCGAGATCGAAATACGGAGGCCTGACACCTATCTTTTCCCAAGCTGCTCTATCTTTTATCGTTTCCCTGTTGAGACGCACGTTTTCACCTCCTTATCTTTCCACTCGACCGGAGGTAGCACCAGATGCGAGTTTCTCTATCTCTTCTACGCTAAGTACCGCGAAATCCCCAGGTATCGTGTGCTTGAGACAGGAAGCGGCTGCTGCGAATTCGGCTTTCTTCTGCGGGTCAAATTCCATCAAACTTCCGTAGATGAGAGCCCCTGCAAAGCTGTCTCCGGCTCCCACTCTGTCCACGATATGTATTTCATATCTGTTCGAGAAATGGGGCTGACCATTTTCAAAAACCATGACAGACCAGTAATTCACAGTTGCGGATATGCTTTCTCTGAGAGTGATACCAACCGTCTTGAAGTTGTACTTCTTATTGACTTCTTCTGCTATCTTCGCGTACGATTCTCTGTTCAGTTTTCCTGTCTTAAGATCGAGACCTTCAACCGAGATACCAAGGACTTTTTCTATGTCTTCTTCGTTTGCAATCAGAACATCCACGTATTCCATGAATGGAATCATCACCTTCTGTGCCTCTTCTTTTGTCCAGAGTCTTGCTCTGTAGTTGAGATCACAGCTCACCGTCACACCTTTTTCTCTGGCGACTTTCAAGGCGTCTTCAAGGATGAAAGGGAGTTCTTTTCCAAGGGAAGGAGTAATTCCTGAGAAGTGGAACCATCTGGCACCATCCAAAATTTTCTCCCAGTCGAAGTCTTCCCTTTTTGCCTCAGAAATGGCAGAGTGTGCTCTGTCGTAGACAACTTTACTCGGTCTCTGAGAAGCCCCTATTTCGAGGAAGTAAATACCTATTCGATTTCCACCTCTTGCTATGTAGTCTGTCTTCACACCGAACTTTCTGAGATGTCCTGCTGCAGCGTCCCCCAGCGGGTTGTTTGGTAGTTTTGTCACAAAGTACGCATCGAGTCCCATCTGAGCAAGAAAAGCCGCTACGTTCGCTTCTGCTCCGCCGTAGGTGACGTCGAAGCTGTCTGTCTGGAAGATCCTCTTATGGTCTGGTGGTGAGAGTCTCAACATGATCTCTCCAAAAGTTACCACCTTCATTCTGTGCACCCCCTGATCTTTTCTACGAGCGCTTTTGCTTTTTCTCTCACCTCGTCTGGTGTTCCTTTCACAAGAGCACTTCCAACACCAACAGCGAGGACTCCGGCTTTGAACCACTCACACACGTTGTCCAGATTCACGCCTCCAGTGGGCACGAATTTCACATTGGGGAACGGTCCTTTCATCGCTTTTACAAACTGAGGTCCCACCACTTCTCCAGGGAAGAGTTTCAAAATCGTGTGACCGAGTTTCATGGCTTTTACAAGTTCGGTGGGTGTCATCACACCGGGCATGTAGAAGACACCTTTTTCTTTGCAGAATTGAGAGATTTCTTCGTCAAGGTGTGGACTGACGATGAACTCTGCTCCACTTTCTACAGCTTTTCTGCACTGTTCGACACTCGTCACTGTACCTGCACCTATTATGGCACCTTTTTCCTTGAGGAACGAGAGTTCTTTGATGACTGTGTCAGCGTCTGGAACAGTGAAGGTGATTTCGATGAGGTGAACTCCTCCTTCAAAAACAGCCAACGCCTTTTCTTTCGCTTCTTCCACACTGTTTGCCCTCAGCACGGCTACAATCTTGTGTTTTTTGAAGAGCTCTTCCATCTTCATCCCTCCTGATATGTGATGTTTAATAATGTTTCGAAAAAACCAAAAATCATAGATCTACGGATTTCAATATCCAAGTTTTCTGGATATTTCTTCTGCCTTTTCTTTGAGTACATCGGAGTATTCTTCTATTTTTTCCTCTGTGAACTTTCGTGCAACCCCGGAAATACTCACTCCAGCCACCGGATATCCGTTGTGATCAAATATAGGAACTCCCACACACATGATACCTATTTCGTTTTCTTCGTTGTCTACGGCGTATCCTCGCTTTCTAATTTTTTCAAGCTCTCTCTTCAGTACTCTGGGATTCGTGATGGTGTTTGGGGTTTTTGGTTTTAGTTCCACAATTTTCAGGTATTCCTTCAATTCTTTTTCGGGAACGAAGGCGAGAATGGATTTACCAGAGGCTGTGGAGTAAAGGTCGACTTTCATACCAAGTCTTGAGACCATAGGAATGCTCTGCTCACCCTCCACCTTGTCTATGTAAACTCCCTCGAAGCCATCTTTCAAAATCAGGTGTACTGTTTCCCCCGTTCTTTTCATGATATCCACGAGATGGTCGTGAGCTATATCCCTAATGTTGAAGCGCCTCAGAACGAATGAACCGTACTCTATCAATTTGTACCCCGGTACGTATCTCTTGTCTTTTTTTCTGAGAACAAACCCTTTCTCTTCGAGAACGATCATGTATTTGTATGCGTTTGAAACGCTCATATTGAACTTTTCGGCTATTTCAGAAACACTTACATCGCCAGGATTCTTTACGATGAAATCCAGTATTTCAAAGGCTTTTTTGAGGGTATTCAAATTATCTGCCTCCCTGATTTTCTTCTTTGTCTACAATCAATTATAATAATACCATGAAGATTTTCTTTTTGAGAAAACCATTTTCAAATGGAGGTGGATGTATGTTTCTTGGAGAGGATTACCTTCTGACAAACAGAGCAGCTGTGCGATTGTTCAATGAGGTCAAGGATCTTCCCATTGTGGATCCACACAACCATCTGGATGCGAAAGACATCGTTGAGAACAAACCCTGGAACGATATCTGGGAAGTAGAGGGGGCAACAGATCATTATGTGTGGGAACTCATGAGACGCTGTGGTGTTTCAGAAGAGTACATAACCGGGTCGAGAAGTAACAAAGAGAAGTGGCTTGCACTCGCAAAGGTGTTTCCAAGATTTGTGGGAAATCCAACCTACGAGTGGATACACCTTGATCTCTGGAGAAGGTTCAACATAAAGAAGGTAATTTCAGAAGAGACGGCAGAAGAGATATGGGAAGAAACGAAAAAGAAGCTTCCTGAGATGACACCTCAGAAACTTCTCAGAGACATGAAGGTGGAGATCCTTTGCACGACAGATGATCCTGTTTCCACTCTGGAACATCACAGGAAGGCAAAAGAAGTGGTGGAAGGTGTTACCATCCTTCCCACCTGGAGGCCGGACAGAGCAATGAACGTGGACAAAGAGGGATGGAAAGAGTACGTGGAGAAGATGGGGGAGCGTTACGGTGAAGATACCTCCACGCTGGAGGGTTTCCTGAGTGCGCTCTGGAAATCCCACGAACATTTCAAGGAGCATGGTTGTGTGGCGAGTGACCATGCTCTCCTGGAGCCATCGGTGTACTATGTGGATGAAAACAGAGCAAGGGCAGTTCATGAAAAAGCCTTCAGTGGGGAGAAACTCACTCAGGATGAAATAAACGATTACAAGGCTTTCATGATGATTCAGTTTGGGAAAATGAACCAGGAAACGAACTGGGTGACACAGCTTCACATCGGTGCTTTGAGAGATTACAGAGACAGTCTTTTCAAAACACTCGGACCGGACTCAGGAGGAGATATTTCGACGAACTTTCTGAGAATTGCAGAAGGGCTGAGGTACTTTCTGAACGAGTTCGACGGAAAGCTCAAGATCGTTCTCTATGTACTCGATCCCACGCATCTTCCAACGATAGCCACCATTGCACGTGCTTTCCCAAATGTTTATGTCGGTGCTCCATGGTGGTTCAACGACAGTCCATTCGGCATGGAGATGCACCTGAAATACCTCGCTTCAGTCGATCTTCTGTACAACCTTGCGGGGATGGTCACAGATTCCAGAAAACTTCTCTCCTTCGGTTCCAGAACGGAGATGTTCAGGAGGGTTCTTTCGAATGTGGTGGGAGAGATGGTTGAAAAAGGGCAGATTCCCATCAAGGAAGCGAAGGAACTCGTGAAGCACGTTAGTTACGATGGCCCGAAGTCTCTCTTCTTTAGATGAGGGGGGAAATTATGAAAAAAATTTTCAATTACGTTTTGGCCTATCTCTTTCTTGCAGTGACAAGTGTTCTTGGATTTTACGTGATATTCATAGAAGGTAGAAGATTCTTCTTCACCTTGCTTGGACTCACAAGTGCTCGTTTACAAACCATAAACGCTGTGGACAAATTCGTTGTGATAGTTTTGGGCATCGCGTTCCTTGGATTTTTCATATTCAGTGAGAGTTACTTCAGGAAAAAAGTGGAAAGTAGTATGAAGGATCTTCTAAGGGCGGTTCTCACAGTTTCAGGAATCCTCATGTTTGTTTGGGCAGGGTTTCAGGCTCCATTTTTCTTCTCGGTCGGTTATAAGTTGGGATTACCGGAAATCATCAGTTACCTTCTGAAACTCATCGGTGGATCTCTTCTTATTTTCGTTTCCTCCAGATATTTGAAAAATGAGTATCTACACAGTGTATGAAGAATAACCCCCCGCACGAGCGGGGGGTTAATCCATCACTTCACCAATCTCAGATTTCCGAACTTTGAAGGATCTTGCCAGCTGTTGTTTGTGGGATCGCTCCAGGAGATGATACCGACCCTCTGGCCCTTCTCGTTCGCATCGTTCACCTGGACGTTGAAACCTATCACCGTGTTCGGTGTTGGCTTGATCGTCTTCCACTTGATCGCTGCCTCAACTATGTATCCTCCTTCGATCAGCTTCACCGCCGTCACAAACCTTGCAGCACTTCCTCCCGTTCCAAACGTCTGCTCGTTCATGTAGTTCACCCTGAACTGCGCATCGTCGTCTTCGTAGTATCCTGTCTTGTGGTTGTTCTCATCCACGAAGATCTCCACGGAATCCTGCTCCCACGGGTTGCTGTTGTCTTTGTTCAGAACGGGGTCTTTCACGATCGCAAGTACGTACAGGTAGTTCTCGTCCCAAAGCATTCTCACTTTTGCTGTCGCATTCTTGTCAAGCGATCCCATAGCCACCGCTTTCGTCTCTATCTCCTCTGTCGTGTTCCAGATCTCATCGATCTCTCCATCGATGACCGGTGTTCCGTATTTTGCTGTCGCTACCATTATTCCTTCGAGCTTCAGTGTTCCGTAGTTCATCGTGTTCGTCTTCTGGCTGTTCGTCGTGTCGCTCCAGCTGTACCACTTGCCGTCGTCTATCACTGAAGCGTCGAATCCTATGTGGCTGTCTTTCTTGAACTCTACATCCGGCAGTGTGATCGACATCTCGAAGCTGTATCTTCTAAAGCCAGGCCCAACGAATTTCTTCACCTGTACGTCTTCTCTGTTGACTTCTGTCTTCCAGTTCGTCCACAGTACTACGTAGGTGTCGTCAGGCTGCAAATAGGGTGTTCTTTCGTTGTTCGGATTGATAAAGATGGCCACTCCATCTTCTGCCGGTTTCTTCGTTTTGTCCTGTACCTCTCCGTAGATGTAGATCGTGCTGTCCTTCCACACCGCCCTGATCGTCGCCTTCACGTTCCCTTCTTCGTCGAGGATTTCTATCGGCTTCGACATCATGTACGAGTCGTCCATCATTCCCACTACCACAGCCTCGCCTTCGGAGATCCTGCTTTCTTTTGGAAGAGATGGCAGCACTTCAGGTGCCACTATCGCCCAGTAGGCGAGTTTCGCCTGGTGATCTTTGTCGAAGATGAGCGGCCAATCGTTTCTCCTTGTTGCTATCCAGGAGTAGTCATCCTTGAGGCCCCAGAACGTGACGTTCGTGATCACGTTGCTGTACTTTTTGAAGATCTCAAAGAGCTGCATCATCTTGTGAGCCTGCTCGATGAGTGCTGTCCTCGGGGCCTCCGGGTAGTTGGAGTTGGAATCTCTGTAGACGCTCATATCGAGTTCCGTGATATGAATTTCGATACCTGGTATGGTGCTGAACTTTTTGATGGCCTCTTCGATCTGCTTGATGTCCGTTGCAAGACTGATGTGACACTGCATCCCTATCCCATCGATGAGCCCCTTCTCTTTGAGATCCTTCACAAGATTGTAGATGATATCTCTCTTTTTGGGTTCGAACGTGTTGTAGTCGTTGTAGAAGAGTTTTGCATCCGGATCTGCTTCTCTTGCGAATTTGAAGGCGAGTTCTATGTAGTCAGGTCCCATGATCTGGTACCACGTGGATCTTCTCATCCCATCCGGTTGATTCGGATCGACCGCTTCGTTCACCACGTCCCATGCGTAGACCTTTCCTTTGAAGTGTCCGACAACGGTGTGGATGTATTCTTTGAGTCTTTCTGTCATGGCCTCTTTTGAGAGGAGGTTTCCGTTTTCGTCTTTGAAGAACCAGTCGGGTGTCTGGTTGTGCCACACCAGTGTGTGACCTCTTATAACCATGCCGTTTTCCTCGACGAACTGAATGTATTTGTCTGCTGTTTCAAACCTGAACTTCAGCTTACCGTTTTCGATGCCCGCGAGCAGGCTCTCTGGTTTCATCTCGTTTTCTGCGGTGATGCTGTTGAAGTGTTTCGTGATGAGTTCTATGTCCTTCGGGTTGAGGAAGACCTTGGACGGCAGTGCAACTCCGACTTTGAAGTAGTCTTTTAGTACTTCTTTCAGAGCAGGTATCTCTTTTTCAGGTTCCATTTCAATCTTTATCTCTGCGGAAGTTGTATCCACTATCTTCACGTCGTCTACGTAGAACTCGAGAGTTGGATTTTGAGATTCGAAGTAAAGCGTGAGATCTTCCACGGTAACTCCGGCCGGGATTGTGTACGTTCCAGAAAGCTGCACCCACTGACCAGATGGTACAGTGGCTGATTTTATCCATTCGTACTGTGTGCTCGCGTCGGATGAGTACTTTCTCTGCATTGTCATGATGATCGTCTGATCTTGACCGGAGTTCTGATAGACCCAGGCTTCAAAAGCGTAGGTTTTTCCTGTTTTCAGGATTCCTTTCAAGTTGATCTGGGCACCCTGCCAGCCCTTCTGCCTGTTGGAGATAAAGAGCGAACTCTTACCTGAATGTGCCACTTCAGATGAAGCTTCGATGTTCACGTCTCCTCTGGGCTGCCAGTCTCCAACACCGTTTTCAAAGGATGTTTCGTAGATGACCTTTGGGCCCGATTCTTTTGGAGCAAGTACCTGAACCTTGTCAAGGTAGAAATTGAAATTCGTGTTTTTAGACGCTACAATGATGAGAGAATATTTTGCGGGTGTGCCTTCGAACGTGGGTGAGAACGGTACTAAGATCTCTTTCCAGTGATCTGATACGACAACCTTGTCGAGTATGACGTCGTACCTCTCTCCCTTCTCATCTTCTGTTCTCGCGACTACGTTGAACAGCTGTGGAGCATCAGAAGATTGATAGACCTGGAAGGAAAGAAGGTAATCTGCTCCGGATTTTACCTTTCCGGTCAGGTCGATTTCTACCCCATCCCATGGGGAGGTTCTGTTCTCGACCTTTAGAGAGTACTCACCATCTGCTGCTACATCCTGAGAAGCTGTGAGAACAACGTCTTTTCCAAATGGGACCACACCTTCTGTTGTTCCTTCAAAACTCAAAGCAAGAACTGTTTCGAGAGAAAAATCTCCCTTAGAGGAGGCTTCTTTCCCGAAACTCAGAACACCCGATGCTGCCAGTACGACACCGAGAAAACCCGCTAAAATCCCCACCAGTACGGCGGTTGAAACATCCAGAAGACCCCGTCTCTTCCTGACTTGCATAGATTCACACACCTCCCTGCATAAAATTAACCAACCTTCTTTTGGGAAATTATATCACCCTAAAGTTATTTTTTGTAAAGAAAAAATTGGGCTTCTTCGATAAGAAATTATACCATTATTGTGAAAGGAACTTTCAAATTAGAAAAACGAAGATATTCTGCAATAATTTCTGCTATTCGAAGTTAATGTGGTGTAATCGCCGTTAATGGTGCTTGATTTCTTTTGATGTGATAGTGTAGAATTCATTCCAAGAAGGAACGATGTAACCCGCGATTGTAACTTCTGATTTCGAAAACAATTTTCGAGGAGGTGTACTGGGTGCTCGCTTATATAGCAAAACGAGTTCTCTACGCCATTCCTTTGTTGTTCGTTATCTCTATTGTTTCTTTCATCATCATCGAACTTCCTCCAGGAGACTATCTCACCACATATGTTATGACGCTCAGGCAAAGTGGAGAGACCATCGATCAGGCGGCTCTGGAAGTTCTGAAGAAAAGGTATGGTCTGGACAAACCAGTGATAGTCCGATACTTTTACTGGATCGGCAACATCATTACGAAAGGTGACTTCGGATACTCTTTCATGTGGGAAAAACCTGTCAGTGATTTGTTGAATCAGAGAGTCTGGTGGACAATACTGATATCCATTCTTTCAACGGTTTTTGCGTGGGTTTTCGGATTTTTGATAGGTGTGTATTCAGGTACGCATCAGTATTCTATTGGTGATTATGTTTTCACTGTTCTTGGTTATATAGGACTCGCCACACCTAATTTCCTCCTCGCTCTGATTCTTTTGTGGTTCATGTTTGTAACGACCGGTGTTAGCTTGGGTGGGCTCTTTTCTCCAGAATATGCCGTTGCTCCCTGGTCGTGGGCCAAATTTGTTGATCTCTTGAGGCACATCTGGATTCCTGTTGTTGTTTTGGGAACGGGAAGCATGGCCGGTCTCATAAGGGTTTTGAGAGCGAATCTCCTTGATGAAATAAACAAGCCTTATGTGGTTGCAGCGAGAGCAAGAGGGGTACCTGAGAGGGAGCTCGTCTGGAAATACCCGTTGAGAGTTGCCGTCATTCCTTTTGCTTCCACTGCTGGATGGGCACTTCCTCAGATAGTCTCGGGAGCAGTTGTAACGGGTATCGTTTTGAACCTTCCCACGGTTGGTACGCTTCTTCTTGACGCACTCACTTCCCAGGATATGTACCTTGCAGGGAGTCTCGTTTTGATACTGAGTGTCTTCACGATCATAGGAACTCTCATATCCGACATCTTACTTGCCTGGCTCGATCCCAGAATAAGATTCGAATGAGGTGATAGGTGTGTGGAAGAGGAAGAAGATGGACAAAACAGAAGAACTGTATCTTGCTTCAGAATGGAAGTTGATGTGGTGGAGGTTCAAGAAAAACAAACTCGCAGTTGTTGGAATGGTGATCCTCGGAATACTCTACATTCTTGGTATTTTCTGCGAATTCTTCTCACCGTACGATCCGAATAAGATCTTTTCAAAGTACGTGTACGCTCCTCCACAGAAGATTCACTTCTTCCACGAAGGAAAATTCATCGGACCCTTCGTCTACGGCTACAAGATAGAAAGAGATCCAGAGACGTTCAGAAGGATCTACAAAGAAGATAAGACGAAGATATACAAAATAAAGTTCTTTGTTCACGGTGACAAATACAAACTCTGGAACACATGGGAATCCGACGTTCATTTTTTTGGAGTAGAAGAAGGTACTATCTTCCTTTTTGGAACTGACAGACTCGGAAGGGATGTCTTTTCCAGAATCCTTTACGGTGCCAGGATCTCCACCACAATAGGACTGGTAGGTGTTTTTCTCAGCATGGTTCTTGGGATCATCATAGGGGGCATATCTGGATACTACGGAGGAAAGATCGATAACTTCATCCAGAGAACTATAGAGTTTCTGATCAGTATTCCAACCATTCCTCTCTGGATGGCACTGGCTGCGGCGCTTCCAAGGTACTGGTCACAGATAAAGGTGTACTTTGCCATCACCGTGATCCTCTCATTGATAGGCTGGACAGGGCTTGCGAGAGTCGTGAGAAGTAAATTTCTCTCGCTCAAAGACGAAGACTTCGTTGTAGCTGCAAGGCTTGCTGGAGCTTCGGAATGGAGGATCATTTTCAAACACATGCTTCCATCTCTGACGAGTCATCTCATAGCGTCCGCTACACTTGCTATTCCCGGGATGATACTCGGTGAGACTGGCCTCAGCTTTCTGGGACTGGGACTCAGACCACCTGCGATCAGCTGGGGTGTTCTTCTACAGGAAGCACAGAACATAAGAACTGTCGCTCTCTATCCATGGCTTCTGATACCTGGTCTCTTTGTGATCGTCACTGTCCTCTGCTTCAACTTCGTCGGTGATGGTCTGAGAGACGCCGCTGACCCATACAAGACATGAAGGGAGGAGAGTCATGGAAAAGGTTCTTGAAATAAGAGATTTAAGAGTTTATTTCGATCTCACTGAAGGAACAGTAAAAGCGGTTGATGGTGTTTCGTTTGATATTCGAAGGGGAGAAATACTGGGTCTTGTCGGTGAAAGTGGTTGTGGTAAGAGTGTAACGGCACAGTCTATCCTGAGAATTCTTCCAGGAAGTGCCCGTATAGTTAGCGGGGAGATCGTGTTTTACAGGAACGGAAAGACTTTGGATCTCGCAAAACTCGATCCCGAAGGTGAAGAAATGAGAGATATAAGAGGGAAGGATATATCGATGATTTTTCAGGAACCGATGGCCTCTTTTTCTCCTGTGTACACAGTTGGTGCGCAGATGATAGAAGCGATATTACTTCACGAGAAAGTTTCCAAGGAAGAAGCACGGAAGCGTGTTGTAGAGATGCTCAAAAAGGTGAAGATTCCGAACGCCGAGAAGGTAGTGGATATGTATCCTTTTGAACTCTCCGGTGGAATGCTTCAAAGATGTATGATCGCAATGGCTATGTCTCTGAATCCCACGTTGCTTTTAGCGGATGAACCCACGACTGCTCTGGATGTGACTATACAGGCACAAATTCTTTATCTAATGAAGGAACTTCAAAAGGAGTACCATTCTTCGATCCTTCTGATCACGCACGATATGGGGGTTGTGGCCCAGATGGCAGACAGAGTGGCTGTGATGTACCTCGGAAACATTGTGGAGACAGCGGAGGTCTTTGAACTTTTCAAGAATCCACTCCATCCTTACACACAGGCTTTGCTCAGGTCCATACCGAAGATTGGAATAAGGAAGACAAGACTCGATACCATAAAGGGCATGGTTCCAGATCCGTACAATCTTCCAAAGGGTTGCAGGTTCCACAACAGATGTGAGAAGTTCATGAAAGGATTGTGTGATGTGAAAGAACCTCCCGAGATTGAGGTAACACCCAGTCACAAAGTAAAGTGTTTTCTTTATGGAGGGGAAAAGAAATGAAATTATTAGAAGTGAAAGGACTGAAGAAGTACTTCCCGCTGACAAAGGGTTTTTTCAAGAAAGTGGTAGGTTACGTCAGAGCAGTGGACGATGTCAGTTTCGATATAAAACAGGGTGAAACTCTTGCACTGGTGGGAGAGAGTGGCTGTGGAAAAACAACCACCGCCAAAAGCATACTCAGAGCGATAGATCCCACAGATGGAGATGTCATTCTTCATGTGGATGGAAAAGACGTGAACATAGCGAAGCTCCCCAGAGATGAGCTGAAACCCTACAGAAGGTATATGCAGATGATCTTTCAGAATCCTTATACCTCTCTCAATCCAAGAATGAAGGTCAAGGAGATCGTTGGTGAACCGCTTTTGGTGAATGGTATAGCGAAAGGAAAAGAACTGGAAGATCGAGTGGCAGAGCTTTTGAAGGCGGTTGGATTGAGACCGGAGTATATGATAAGGTATCCGCACGCTTTCTCTGGCGGACAGAGACAGAGAATCGTTATAGCAAGAGCAATCGCTCTGAGGCCAAAACTGGTGGTGTGTGATGAACCGACATCTGCGCTGGATGTTTCTATAAGAGCACAGATACTGAACCTTCTGATGGATCTTCAGGAAGAGTTTTCTCTCACCTATCTCTTTATCACACACGACCTGAGCGTTGTGGAACACATATCTGATAGAGTTGCGGTGATGTACTTAGGAAAGATCGTGGAGCTTGCCAGCACCGAGGAGATATTCGAAAATCCAAAGCATCCATACACGGAGACGCTTTTGAGGTCCGTTCCAAAGCCTGATCCGGATTTGAGGGAAGAACTCGTTCCAATAGAAGGGGAGGTTCCAAATCCGGCGAATCCTCCATCAGGATGTTACTTCCATCCAAGATGCCCTTATACAAAAAGTATCTGTAAGGAAGAGTATCCCGAGTTCAGAAATCTTAGAACGGAAGACAAACCACATTACGTGGCCTGTCATTTCGCCGAAAGTTTGAAATTGAGAGGCGTGAAAATCACTTTGTGAGGGGGTGTTAGTTGTGAGAAGGTTGTTTGTCTTGTTGTCACTTGTGCTCTTGGTTGTTTTTGTTCTTGCTGCCAACGACACATGGGTCTTTTACGCAACACCGGAGGAGTACTACAAGGTTACAGGAAAAAAGATTACTGAGTACCACGAATCACCGATGCTTGCCAAACTCGTCAAAGAAGGAAAACTTCCACCCGTTGAGCAGAGGCTCCCGGAGGAACCGCTCGTGGTTCAGCCTGTTGAGAAAGTTGGACAGTTCGGTGGTACCTGGAGAAGGGTCTGGAAAGGGCCTTCTGACAGGTGGGGCATTTCCAAGCTCATCGAAGTGAAACTCGCGTTCTGGGACAAAGAGGGTGGAGAGCTCGTTCCGGGGCTCGCAAAGAGCTGGGAAGTTCTGGAAAACGGAAGGGTATACATCTTCCATTTGAGAAAGGGTGTGAAGTGGTCTGATGGAGCACCGTACACGGCCCACGATATTGTGTTCTGGGTTAATGACATCGTAGGAAACGACGATATCACACCTTCGAAACCCGACTGGTACAACATTGGCGTGAAAGTCGAGGCGCTCGACGACTACACGGTGAAGTTTGAATTCAGCAAGCCTTACGGATTGTTCCTTCTGAAAGTTCCATACGGTGGATTTACCGGAGCACCAGCACACTATCTGAAACAGTTCCATCCAAAGTACACACCGATGGAAGAAATAGAGAAGAAGATGGTAAAGGGCGTGCACAACACCTGGGTGGACCTCTTCAACGATAAAAACGACTTCCTTGAAAACACCGAGCTTCCAACACTCTCACCGTGGAAGCCTATCACCGATCCAACGGAGCAGTTCTACATACTCGAGAGGAACCCGTACTTCTGGGCGGTTGATATCGAAGGTAACCAGCTTCCGTACATCGATTATGTGCGGCACGAATACGTCAAGAACGACGAAGTCATACTCCTGAAGGCGATCTCCGGTGAAATCGATATGCAGTGGAGACACATCGGGGGACTGGGAGCGGGAGCAGGAAACTTCACACTGCTCATGGAGAACGCCCAGAGTGGAGGATACAGGGTGCTGAAATGGATCGCTGCGAACGGTTCTGCCAGCAGAATCTCACTGAACTACGCTCACTCCGACGAGGTGATGAGGAAAGTCTTCAACGATGTGAGGTTCAGACAGGCTCTTTCACTCGCTGTCAACAGGGAAGAAATCAACGAGATCCTCTTCAACGGTCTCGCTGAGCCGAGGCAGGCATCTCTCGTGAGTGGATCCCCGTACTTCGATTCCGAATGGGAAAAAGCGTACGCAGAGTACGATCCAGACAGGGCGAACAAACTTCTCGATGAGATGGGATTGAAGTGGGATAACAAGCACGAGTACAGACTCTTACCGGATGGTAGACCGCTCCGATTCACAATCACCGTGACCGGACAGTTCCATGTTGACGTCTGGACGATGGTAAAAGAATACTGGAAGCAAATAGGTGTCTGGGTAGAAATCGAGAACGTTGAAAGGTCTCTCTTCTACGAAAGAGCCGATGCTGGTGACTTCGATGCGATGGTGTGGAACATGGATAGGGCCGCTCAACCACTCTCTTCACCGATGGTTATCTTCCCGGGTTCCGAGGACATAGCAGACTTCTGGTACATAGGATGGAGTGACTGGATCTCGTACTACATCGACAAGAACATAAGAGGCGTGGAACCCGAAGAAGTACCCGAAGGATCTGAACCACCAGAAGTAGTCTACAGACTTGTCGATCTGTACTACCAGATAGCCTCCACGCCGAATCCCGATAAAATCAAAGAGCTCATGGCAGAAGCGACGAAGATCCATAGAGAAAATCTCTGGATGATAGGAACCGTCGGAGAGGACCTTTCGCCTGCCATAGCGAAGAACAACTTCAGAAACGTACCGGAATTCCTCGTAACGGACGATGTGTTGAGAACGCCTCTGAATGCCATGCCGATGCAGTTCTTCATCGAACAGAAATGAATCAGAGCCCCCGGCAAACGCCGGGGGTTTCAAAACTTTCAAGGAGGGAGATGCTGTGGACTACAGGATGTGCTGGCTGGAGTACAGAGGTCTACCAGCTGACGTTGCCAAAAAACTCAAAGACTGGTTTTCAAGTGTTTCCATTCTGGAACCCGGTTCCTCAGTTTTGAAAGATGAGATCAGAAGGTTTTCTGAAAGATCGATTGGTATCACTCCCGGATTTTATTCCAGACCTCTGAAGAAAGAAAAATACATCATGGTGGGGTGTTTGGAATCCCTTCCCATCAAGTTCGATGAGAATCTTGGTGAGGAAGGTTTCATACTGAAAACGATCGAGTGGAACGGTTCGAAAGTCCTGATTGTAACTGGCGAGACGGAGAAGTCGCTTGTTTACGGGATTTTTGATTTGATGAAGAGAATAAGACTCGGCGAGGATATTGAAAAGATGAACGTCCTGGAGAAGCCGAAAGCGAAATTTCGTATGCTTAACCACTGGGACAATCTCGATGGAACGATCGAGAGAGGATACGCAGGGAGCTCCATTTTTTTCAAAGACAACAGAATTATCATAAATCAGAGGACGAAAGACTACGCCAGACTTTTAGCCTCAATAGGTATAAACGGTGTTGTTGTAAACAATGTGAACGTCAAAAAGCGAGAAGTTTATTTGATAGATTCTATCTATCTTGAAAAATTGAAGAAATTGGCCGATATCTTCAGAGAGTATGGAATTAAGATCTATCTAAGTATAAACTTCGCTTCTCCTGTTTATTTAGGGGGACTGGATACAGCCGATCCTCTCGACGAAAGAGTGGCTCGCTGGTGGAGAGAAAAAGCGAAGGAAATATACGATTATATTCCGGATTTTGGAGGATTTCTTGTCAAGGCCGATTCTGAGTTCAATCCTGGACCGTACATGTTTGGAAGAACGCACGCAGAAGGTGCAAACATGCTTGCAAGGGCATTGGCACCGTTCGGAGGAGTAGTAATATGGAGAGCTTTCGTTTACAACTGCCTTCAAGACTGGAGAGATTACAAGACGGACAGAGCAAAGGCGGCCTATGACAACTTCAAACCTCTTGACGGGCAGTTCGATGACAACGTGATCATTCAAATAAAGTATGGTCCTATGGATTTTCAGGTGAGAGAACCTGTCAACCCGCTTTTCGGGGGGATGGAGAAGACAAATCAAATCCTTGAGCTTCAAATCACGCAGGAATACACAGGTCAGCAGATTCATCTGTGCTTTTTAGGAACCCTCTGGAAGGAGATACTGGAATTCGACACGTTTGCTAAGGGTGAGGGTTCTTACGTGAAGAGAATCGTGGATGGAACTCTCTTTGATCGCAAAAACAATGGTTTTGCCGGAGTATCAAATGTTGGCGACAGTGTTAACTGGACGGGTCACGATCTTGCTCAGGCGAATCTCTATGCGTTCGGAAGACTCTCGTGGAATCCCGATGAAGAAATCGAAAGGGTAGTTGAAGAATGGATAAAACTCACTTTCGGTGATGATGAAAAGGTTCTGAAAAATGTTTCATACATGTTGATGAAATCCCACAGAACGTATGAGAAATACACCACTCCGTTCGGGCTTGGATGGATGGTAAATCCCGGTCACCACTACGGTCCAAATCCGGAGGGATACGAATATTCGAAATGGGGCACTTACCACAGAGCCAACTGGGAAGCGATCGGTGTCGATAGAACTTCCAAAGGCACTGGTTACACCCTTCAATACCATTCACCGTGGAAGGAGATATACGATGATATCAACACGTGTCCTGAGGATCTTCTTCTTTTCTTCCACAGGGTGCGATATGATCATCGTTTGAAATCCGGGAAAACACTTCTCCAGACGATGTACGATCTCCACTTTGAAGGAGTTGAGGAAGTAGAAGAATTCATAAAAAAATGGGAGGAACTGAAAGACAGGGTACCATCGGATATTTTTGAGAGAGTGAAAGAGCGTCTTCACATGCAACTCGAGCACGCGAAGGAGTGGTGTGATGTAATCAACACGTACTTTTACAGGAGAACAGGTATCCCTGATGAAAGGGGAAGAAAGATATATCCATGATCAGGTTGCTCCACCTTGTTGATGTATGATTTCCCATCCGAAATTGTCTATGTAGAAATCGAGTGTGGCAGGTTCCGAAGCACATACACCGAGTAGGTATTTTTCGATGTTGTCAAGATCAGGGACGGTCGTGGTACCTTCCACGGTCGTCCATTCATTTTTCTTCAAAAGAGCCGTGGCTATCGGTGTGAGTGAGGTGCTGTCGCTGGTTTCTTCATAGATGTTCATAGTGACAGTCGCCTGGTCTTCTCTGGTTTGAAGTATGTCGATATAAAACTTAACGATGTCTCCTTTGAAAGCTTTTCCTTCAAGGAGCTTCTTTAGATCGAACCACACGCTGATGAAACCGGTGACATCTGTTGAAGCAGGAGAAACGTAGAGAACAGTTCCGTGTTGATCGGCATCGGGTAAACTATTATCTACTACAGTAGTGATCGTTGATTCCGAAGATTCTTCCGGGTCAACAAACGTCATTAGTGTTTCCTCCGAAATCTCTCCGGTACCTGGTGGTGTTTGAAAACTCGTGGTCAACATACATCCAGCAAGGATAAGACTGAACAGAACAGTGGAAACCCAAAGAACTTTCATTACAATCCCCCCTTCTTTGAAATCACCTCGTTTTCCAGTACCCTAAAAAGAATATATGAGAGCCCCTCAAGGATTATGTCTTTCTTTTTGTAAAGATCTTCATGGTCGGCGTCGAAAACGAGCGCATTTCCTCCGTATGAGGCACTTTTGTACGGTACCATTCCATCCGTCTCTTCGAAATCATCTTTCATTGTGGAAATGCTACTTGCGAGAAGTTTCAAACCGATCAATCCCAGTGTGTCCCATGCAGATGTTGTCATGATGTTCAGAAGAATTCCTGGAATACTTTCTACACTGTTGAGGGAAACAGTTCCGACAAGATTCACAAAGGGAATTGTTGAGAAATCCAGTGGTTTTCTCTTCCAGAGAAGGTATTTGTAACCCGGGGCGTACGTTGCACTGAACCCCGCATAGGATATTAGAAGAGCTGCCCTGAGATTTTCTGCAGTCTTTTTGTCTATGAGGAACTCTTCTTCATATCGATCCGGATCAGTGAACAGAACGTTGGCAAGCGGACTTCCTAAATGAGGTGTTCCCGCAAAGATTATCCCTTTCACGTTTTCAGGGTGCTTGGCAGCGATATGTTCCGCTATTATTCCTCCCATGCTGTGTGCAAAGATGATGATGTTTTCCATGTTTTTTGTGAAATCGATGAATCTTTCGGCTGACTTTTCCGGATCTGCAAGAAGAGTTGGGTAGATGAACAGGTAGACGTTTATTCTCAGTCTTTCTCCTATTTCCTCGAACACCTTCTCAATCTCTTTCTTGTACTCGGTCATCTCACCCGTGTATTCCCTTGGATCCATTCCGTGTATCACTACGAGATTGAGAGAAGAACCTTCTTTGTATATTTCGACGAGTTTTTCCTCTGGTTTTTGCCATTTTATCACCTTTCCAATGACCGTGGCGTTGGTTTCGAGAAGGGGAGGGTTGTATGGATCGACGGTTCCGTCGTACACCATCCTGAATATACACCAGTCTCCAGCGTAGTACTCCACCACATCGTAGAGTGTGGGTGTGGATTCCAGAATGATGTTGAAGCCAAACATTGATACACCAAGAAGAACGATCGCAACCAGAAAGAACCTCATTCTGATCTCATCCTTTTCTTGAATATCATGAAAAGTGCCACCAATCCCGTTAGAAAGAGGGTGTAATGTCCCGCTGACAAGGTGATTCTTTCTTCTTCAAGAATGGGTCTCAAAAACCCTGTCAGGTACTCAAGAAAACTCATTCCAGCGAAGAACAAAACGATGATACTTCCAACGAACAGGTGCGCATGGTACTTTTCTTTAGAGATCTCGAATTGTCCAGCAAGAAAAACAAGCGAGACGACTCCCAGGAAGATGCCGAACAGAAGATCGATCTTCATGTAAAGGATACCAGAAATCAGGGTTAATATGAACATCAAAACGTTCATATGAGCATCACCACCAGTTTTCCGGTATAAAGTATGATCAGGGACAATACGTACGCAACTGCAAAGGAGTACCCTATTGAGAAAAGGGTCCACTTCAAACTTCCCGTTTCAGAATATATGGTTGCGATAGTTGCGAAACACGGTATGTACGCCATGACGAAGATGAGAAACGCTATGGCTGACACAGGGTCCATTTCCGCAGACAGAGCTTCCTTTGCACCCAAGAATGTTTCTTCCTCGAATCCATAGAGCATCGACATAGTCGAGACGACCACTTCCTTCGCTACAGCCCCGTAGAAGAGCGATGTCACTATCTTCCAGGAGTATCCGAAGGGCTTGAAGATCCACTCCAAGGATTTTCCTATCATCGCGGAGAAGCTGTTCTCAATGTCTCCGCCTGATGGGAAATAACTCAAAACCCAGATAAGAATGGCAGAAACGAATATGATCGTTCCGGCTTTTTTCAGAAAGTGCTTTCCCCTGTTCCAGGTGTAGATGTACAGATTCTTGAATGTGGGCATTCTGTACCTCGGCAGTTCCAGAATGAGTGGTGAAGTCCTTCCCCTGTAGAACAGCCAGTTTATGACAACCGATGAAAGGAGGGTTATCAGAATACTGAGAGAGTAGATCATAAAGAGCATAGCAGCAGAGGACTCAGGGAAGAAAATTCTCAGAATGAGAAGGTACACTGGAAGTCTTGCGCTACAACTGATAAAGGGAGTGATGAGAACGGTCACGAGCCTTTCTCTCGGATCATCTATGGCACGGGTGGCCATGATAGAAGGCACATTACATCCGAACCCGAGTATGAGGGACATGAACGCTCTACCGCTCAGCTTGAATTTTTCCATGATTCTGTCCATCACGAATGCGGCTCTGGGAAGATACCCGCTCTCTTCCAGAAAACCGAGCGCAAGGAACATAGCAAAGATGTTCGGTGTGAACACCAGAACGCTCCCCACTCCGCCGATGATCCCATCGGATATCAACGATGTGAAAGCGTTCTCTCCGAAAGTGCTGACAACAGCGGATCCCAACTGGGAAAAGAGCAGATCCAGCAAGTCCGAAAAGACCTGCGCGATGTCGAAGGTGAATTTGAAGACGAGATACATGAGGGCAAAGAACAGCGGAAACGAAAGAAACTTGTGGGTCAGAACATGATCTATGGCTTCGGATAGAGAAAGAGATTTCGACCCTGCGTTTGCAAAGGCTTCCTTCACAACGCTTTCAACGTATTCTCTCTTTCTTTTCGCTATGAGAAGGCGATAGCCGATCCTTTCTTCTTCGCTCAGTTCTGGAAGTCCCAGCTTCACACCCTCTGAGTAAAATTCCGGATCCCCTGAGAGGTATTTCAAAGCGAAATACCTCAGGTTGATTCTCACCTTTTTATCTCCGAGGAATCTTTCCACTTTTTTTATCTCAGATTCTACTTTTTCTCCGTAGTTCAGAATCATTTTGTGAAGAATCGTGTTTTTCTGTGCGTACTCAACGATCTTTTCCTTGAGTTCTTTCAGACCCTCTCCAGTAACGGAAGAAGTGAAAACCACCGGGATTCCCAGATGTTTCTGAAGTTCATAACGATCGATTTTTATTCCTATCTTTTTTGCTTCGTCTATGGCTGTCATGGCGAGGATCACTTTTTTCTCCATTTCAAGTATTTCAAGAAGTAGATACAGACTCTGCTCTGGATTGACTGAGTCTGCAACGAGTATCACAAGATCGGCGTCACCTTTCAGTAGATAGTCACGGGCTATCTTCTCATCTATTGAGGAGTATCCAAGCGAGTAGGTTCCAGGGAGGTCTATCAGATTGATGGTGTATCCTTTGTATGTGAAGATACCTTCTTTTTTCTCGACTGTCACACCGGGCCAGTTGGCGACGTATTGCTTTGTGCCGGTCAGAGCATTGAAAAGGCTTGTCTTTCCAACGTTTGGACATCCCGCGAGAGCAACTTTCACGGTTTTTTGAGAAGTTTCACTTCTGCGAGTGGGACTTTTCACCGGCATCACTAACCCTCCTCACCCATATCTTGGCTGCTTCACCGTATCCCAAATCTATTTCTCTTCCTTCTATGTAGTATCTCCCTCCCGAAATCTGGATTTTCTTGCCTGGATCGATTCCAAGATTCTTCATTCTGAGGAGAAATCTCCTGCCAACGTCTAATCTGGTTATCTCATAAGTTCCATCATCTGCGAGGATCAGAGGTAATTCCTCATCTACAACTTCCACTTCTATGAAATCTGCTTCTTTTTTTCTCAATGTGATGTTCCTATTCCCAATCTTGCAAACGAGAGGATCTCCCAGGGGAGCGACTTGAACGATTTCTATTTCTTCACCTGGAATGAATCCTATTCCTACGAGTTTTTCGTGTAGTTCCCCAGGAACTTCAAGTCTTTTTATTCTTGCGCGAACTCCTGGTACGAGTTTTGAAAGTTTCACAGCCTTGCCCCCCTTTTTGAGAATGATTCTCAAAAAAAACCACAGATTAATTTTATCACCATCACGTGAATGGTTTCAATATATACTTTTTCTATATAGCATCTATATGAGTCTTCTGACGAGTCTTATAGCGTCCTGAGGACAGACCTCATGACAGACGTAGCATCTTATGCATTTCTGGTAGTTGATTCTCTGGGAGGAGATATCTATGGCCGAGGCGGGGCATCGCTCCTCACAGAGCCGGCACTTCACACACTTTCTGGTGTCGATCTTTGGATACTTCACGAAGAATCTTGAGAAGGTTCTAGAGAGCCTATCAAGAGTCGAGACGGTGGAAGGAAGTTCTATGGAGGCGTGGAATGTTCCTATGGTTTCATAATTGGGGACTATTCTCTTCTCTCTCGCTTGTTGAACTGTGTAAACAACGTGATCTATTCCTAAAGCTTTGCAAATAGCGTCGTCGAGAGCGAAAGCGTTTTTCGAAGCAGCCACAAGGCCAAAGTGTTTCTTTCTTCCGTTTGTGGGGCCGTTTCCTTCCATGCCTTCCACACCGTCGAGGATCGTGAGAACTGGAGATACGATTCGGTGAATGTCTATCAGCAGATTCGCAAAATCGTCGTAATTCTTTGCTCTCATATGCCAAGAAGATTTTTCAAGTCCCACCACACATCCGAAGGTGTTTTTTACTCCGAGTGTCATAACCATTTGAGAGTGGGTCTTTAACTTTGGAAGATTAACCACCTTGTCTGCTTCGAGAACTTTCCTGGAGATTTTTATCTTTTGAAACACCTCTCCATTGACTTCCACCGGATCGTCTAAAGGAACACATGGGACGCCCAGATTTTCACAAACATCCTCAACACCTGTGACTTTCACCACTCTTTTGAAACTGCTAAAAGCTGGACTGTCCGCCACAAATGGTTTTGTACCGAGATCAAGCAGAAATTCGAGAACAGTTTTCAAAATAATAGGATGAGTTGTAACTGCTTCTTCGGGCTTTCGAGCGGATATGAGGTTGGGTTTGACAAGAACCTTATCGGATGGTGAAAACAGGTAGGAAAAGTGCTGGTCAAGGAGTTCTCTGAGCCTTGCGCTGACTTCTTCATAACTGGAGATGTTCAGGAACCAGACCTTTTCCAGATGATATCCCTCCCGTCTTTTATGGTCTCAATGTCAGATGGGATGTTAAGCTTTTCTTCTTTAAGTATTTCAATTATGAGATCTTTTGGAAGAGCCGTTTCGATCCATATTTCAGAGATATCGACGGTTTTTAACTCACGGACCGCTATCTTCTGAAGTGCTTTTTCTATTCCTTTCACGTATTTTTCCTTGTCCATCTACATCACCCCAAAATAAAAGGGGGCAGATGCCCCCGTTTCTCTCTGAACTTCGTCAGAAATTGATTTCAAAGTTTCCTCCTACGGGGACTGCGATCACGTTGTTTTTCTCGTAGATTCTCATTTCAACACCGGCACCGAGTCCAACTACAAGTCCTTCGAAGTCTCTTGTGTAGCTGGCACCGATACCAAAGACCCAACCGAATCTACCAAAATCGAACTTGTTCATAGGCCAGCTGGGACCTCCGAAACCTCTTATGACAACTCTGGATTCTCTGTCGAGTTCAATGGAATACTTGAAAACAGCAAATAGATCGAGTGCGCTCTGGCTTGGAGTCGCATCAACAGAGAAAAGAGGAGTAGCGTCAGTACCGAGGAGATATGCAAAACCAAGTCCAAGACCCAGCTCCATATTCTCTGCTACTGGATACGTGAGATCGATACCAAAATCCAAGTAATTAGCGGCCGTGGCATCAGAAGTTGTAGATGTCGCAGAAATGACAAAATTATAATTTCCAAAGACACTAACCTTCAATTCTTCCAACGAGAAAGCGAACACTCCCACTGCTACTACCGCGAGAAGAATCACAAGAAACTTTTTCATGAAAACTCCCTCCTTATAATGAAATTTTCCATGTTCAATTATAACACACAGAAGTGGTAAAATATCAAGACAGAGGTGGTGATTTTGAGCCCAGAAAGGTTTCTGCTAAGGTACGCTAAAAAATACTGGTATCTTTTTCTTGTAGGAACTGTGTTCTCTCTGATTCTCACGGTGCTGGAAGTCCTTCCACCCCGTTTGATGAAAACGGCGATAGATAAGTTCCTTATTGGGAACACCGTTTCTTCGGTTGAACGATTGAAAGGGATTGTGTTAACAGCTTTCTTTATTCTGGGAATTAATACCCTTTCCTTTCTGGTGGGGTTTGCGAATTCTTATGTAACAGGTTACGCAGGCTCAAAGATAGTTCTTCTGATGAGAAAAGATGTGTTTTCCCATGTTATTTCTCTTCCGTATTCTTTTTTCACAGGAATACCTTCCGGAGTGGTTACCACCAGGATCGTTAACGACACACAGAATATCCAGGAGTTCTTCTCTTCCGTTGTGACCAGCGTGATTATGGATGTTCTCCTTTTGGGAGCGGTTGTTGTTTCTCTCATCCAGCTCAGCCGAGAACTTTTTGGCCACGTTTATTACCTCTTACCCCTCATCGTCATTTCGATCCTCCTGTTCAGATACTTCGACAGGAGGGCTTATCGTAAGGTCAGAACCAACCTTGCCCGTCTCAATGCCTTTCTGGCGGAACACATAGCGGGTATCGGCGTGATAAAAATTTTGAATCTGGAAAAACACAAAGAAAAGGAATTTTCCACAGTAGCCACAGAGTATTACAGGTCACTGATGGAACAACTCTACGTCTTCGGTGTCTTTCGTCCTCTCATGGATTTTCTTTACTTTCTTGGAGTGAGTCTTGTTCTGTGGTACGGTGCCAGATATATCGCGGATAAAACCCTTGGCTTCGGTTCTCTATACGCTTTTGTGTCTTACCTTGATATGTTCTTCAGACCTCTCAGAGATCTCTCCGAAAAGTACGATATAATCCAGAATTCCATGGCTTCCTCCGAGAAAATTTTGAACCTCTTGAAAGAAAAGCCAGAGGTCACGGGAAATTCAGATGGACCGGATAAGATATCAAAAGGTTATGTTCGTTTTGAGAACGTATGGTTTTCTTACGATGGGAAAAACTGGGTGTTGAAAGACATAAATCTGGATTTTCAACCGGGAAAACTGTACGCAATAGTGGGAGAAACAGGTGGTGGTAAATCCACTCTCATGAGCTTGATAAATGGTCTTTACATACCGCAGAAGGGAAGCATATTCATTGATGAGATTCCGCTTCTGGAATACAATTTAAAGCTTGTGAGAAAACAAATAGCGGCTGTCCCGCAAGATGTACTGCTGTTTAGTGGAACGATTCTCGATAACATCAGGCTTTTCGATGAAAACATACCGGAAGAACGGGTTCTTGAAGCCCTGAAAAAAGTCCATGCTCTGGATATAATAGAGAGGTTACCTGGAGGTGTTTATTACGAAATAGTTGAAAGAGGAACTACTCTCTCAGCGGGTGAGAGACAACTCATAGCGCTCGCGAGGGCTGTTTTGTTTGATGCGAAGATTTTCATTCTCGATGAGGCAACAAGCAACGTAGATGTTATAACAGAGACAAAGATTCAGGAGGCCTTAGAGGAGCTTTCAAAGGATAGAACTGTGATAATGATCGCACACAGACTCTCTACTGTGAAAGACGTCGATGAGATAGTGGTAGTCCACAATGGTAGGATTGTAGAGAAAGGCAATCACTATGAACTGTTAGAGAAGAGAGGATTTTACTACAACCTTTACAAGATACAGTTCGAAAATGCGTAGGGAGGGAAAACAATGGACAGATCAGAAAGATTGATTCAACTCATCTCCGAAAAAGAAGCAGACGCTTTTCTGATAATGAACATAGAAAACTCCGCCAAGGCATCTTCGGTTTATTTTTCCGGGTTCACCGGATCTTTTTCCATCATTCTCATCTCCGAAAACACGAGGCTTCTCATAACCGATTCCAGATACACAGTTCAGGCCAAGCAGGAAACGGATTTCGAGGTGAGGGAAGTAAAAGGTGGAGATTTCATTGATGTTCTCAAAAAAGCGGTGGATGATCTGAGAATAAGAACGATAGCCCTGGAAGAAGAAAGGATTTCTCTTTCACTTTTTCGGAGAATCTCGAGCGCCTTTGGAGATAGAAAGTTTGTAGGAATAGATGACGAAGTCAAACAAATGAGAATGGTGAAAGACGAAGGAGAAATAGAGAAGATAAAACGAGCGATAGATATCTCTGAAAGAGCCTTCCTCGAAACAATTCAACAGATAAAAGCAGGAATGACAGAGAAAGAGATCGCCGCACTTCTCGAGTACACGATGAGAAAAGAAGGAGCGGAGGGTGTGGCTTTCGACACCATAGTGGCCTCAGGATATAGGTCCGCACTTCCACACGGCAAAGCCTCGGACAAGGTAATTGAGAGAGGAGACGTGATTGTAATAGATTTTGGAGCTATATATGAGAATTACTGTGCCGATATTACCCGTGTTGTTTCCATAGGAGAACCCTCCGATGAAGTGAAGGAAGTTCACAGTATAGTTCTCAAAGCACAGGAAAGGGCTCTCAAAGTGGCAAAGGCAGGAGTGACGGGAAAGCTACTCGATTCGGCTGCCAGGGATTTTATACGGGAGAAAGGTTACGGTGAGTTCTTCGGGCACAGTTTGGGACATGGAATAGGCCTCGAAGTACATGAAGGACCGGCCATAAGCTTCAGAAACGATTCTCCACTTCCAGAAAACGCTGTTTTCACCGTGGAACCCGGAATTTATCTGGAGGGAAAGTTCGGTATAAGGATAGAAGAAGATGTGGTCTTGAGAGAGCAGGGCTGTGAAATACTCACCACATTGCCGAGGTCTATCTTCGTTGTCTGAGATCTTCCAGTAGTTCCCTTACTGTCTTTCCAAACACAGGATGGATTAAATCTGGGGCTATCTCACACAATGGTTCTAAAACGAACATTCTGTTGTGCGCGTCGGGATGGGGTATTGTGAGATCTTCCTCGTTAAGAACAAGTTCTTCATAGAATACGATATCAAGATCGATGATTCTGGGTCCCCACCGTATCGTTCTCACCCTTCCCATGCTTTTCTCTATCTGAAGGAGTGTGTTCAGTAGTTCGCGAGGAGAAAGAGAGGTTCGTGCAATGCAGACCGCGTTCAGGAACTTCGGTTGATCTTCGTAGCCGTAGGGATCTGTTTCGATTATGGTGGATACTTTTTCCACCTTTATCTCTCTTTTGTTCATCTCCTCAAGGGCTTTCTCTATGTTTTTCTGTCGGTCACCAAGGTTGCTTCCAAGCGCTATTACAACCTTTGCCAGAGTATCGCCTCCATCATTCTTATCACTCTCTTGTTAGGGAGAACGTCGTGTACTCGAATTATATCTACTCCTTTCAGTGTGCAGTACGCAGTGACCGCAAGAGTACCTTCGAGCCGTTCTTCAGGAGGCACGTTTCCCAAGGTGATTCCTATGAAAGATTTTCTTGAAGCACCTACGAGGATGGGAAGTTTGAACTCTTTGAACTCGTCGATTCTTCGAAGAATTTCGAGGTTGTCTTCGTATCTTTTCCCAAATCCGATACCAGGGTCCAGAATGATCTGGCTCACACCTTTTTCTTTTAAATGCTCTATTTTTTCTGAGAAGTACTCTTTTATCTCCTTCACCACATCCTCATAATGAGGATTTTCCTGCATTGTCTTTGGTGTCCCCTTTATGTGCATGAGAACGTAAGGGGCGTTGTTTTCAGAAACTACCCTGACGATATCTGGTTCGAATTGATAGCCGCTGATATCGTTTACGATGTCTGCCCCGGCTTCGAGAGCTTTCAAAGCTACCCTCCACCTGTACGTATCTACGGAAATTGGAACATCGGTTATCGATCTGATCGCTTTTATCACGGGAATCACTCTGTTCAATTCTTCTTCCTCATCGATGGGATCCGACCCAGGACGGGTGGACATTCCCCCTACGTCTATTATGTCAGCACCATCTTCTATCATCTTCTTTGCGGTTTCCACCGCTTCGAGCACGCTCTGTTTTCTGGAACCGGAGAAGAAAGAGTCTGGTGTGACGTTTATTATTCCCATAAGCATTGTCTTTCCGAATTCGATCTTTCTGTTCCACGGAGTTGTGTAAACCACGTTTCATCCCTCCAGAACGAAATCTCCTTTTTCTACACAAGCGAACGCGTTGTGGTTGTGTATGCTTTCCATACTTTCCACGTAGACTCTGTACCAGGTGATCCTTGGCTCTTTCTCCAGTTCCAGTGCCACGTCTCTTGCCACATCCTCCACGAACCTGGGATTCTCATAAGCCTTTTCCGTGACGAACTTTTCGTCCGGCCTCTTCAGCAGGGTGTAAAGGGGAGAACTTGCGTTTCTCTCCGCTATTTCTACCAGATCTTCGAACCAGATGAACTTTTTGGTTTTCACCGTTATTTCAACGAAAGCCCTCTGGTTGTGAGCACCGTAATCGCTGATCTCTTTTGAACACGGGCAGAGTGTGTGGACAGGTGTTCTGACCCCGATTTTGAATGAAAAATTCTTCTCCTTTTCTGCTTCAACGAAGCAGTCCACTTTCAACGGCGATTTTTTTCTGGAAACAGGAGACTCTTTCCATATGAAGTAGGGGAAGCGGATCTCCAAGTGTGCCCTCTTTGCTTCCATAATTTCTATGAGATCATCCAGGATCTCTTCGAAGATTTGAGGAGTTATCACTTCCAGTTTGTTTAGAACTTCTATGAATCTGCTCATGTGTATTCCCCTTTTCTCACGGTGAAGATCCACTGAACAGCTTATCTGAGCAACGGTGGACTGGTATCCATCTTCCTTGAGAATCACCTTGAGAGGCCAATGCAGATCCTTTATTCCCACCTTTTTTAGAGGGACCATCCTTGGGTCTTTTTCGTTCTGAACATCCTTCAAACTTTCTCACCCCTGTACACAACACCGCTCGTTTCTGTCTCCCACAGTTCTATCTCGTGGAGTCTGACACCGCGTTTTTCCACCTCTTTCGAGAGCTGATCCCATATCCATATCGCTATTCTTTCCGTGGTGGGCTGATCGAACATGTCATTGAGATACGAGTGATCGAGTTTAGAAACAACCAGCTCTTCGACGATTTTTTTCAGCTCGGCAAAATCCATAACCATCTCTTCTTCGTTCAGAGGACCTTCTATCTTAACAACGAGTCTGTAGGTGTGACCGTGGAGTCTCTCACACTTTCCAAGGTACCTGGTCAGGTTATGTGCGGCCTCGAAAGAAAATTTCTTCACCAAGATCATGCTCTCACCTCTAAAGAACGTAATCTCCGAATTTTTCGACTACTCTATCCACAAACGTTCTGATCTCTTTTCTAATCTCTCTTCCCACCTCTATACTGCTGAGATCGAAGTCTTTCAGGGATGATTCAAGTAACTCGAAGGCTTCTTGGGATAATTTCTTTTTCTTCACTTCCTCGTGCACCATGCTCAGGGCTTTTTCCACGGTGTTCGCAGGTCTGTAAGGCCTTTCCTCTAAAAGTGCGCTGAACACGTCGGCAACCTGGATTATTTTATCTTCAAGGGTCATTTCTTCCCCTTTCAGTCTAAAAGGATAGCCATAACCGTCGAGCCTCTCATGGTGCCTTACCGCGGGTAAAAACCAGTTTTCATCTTTGTAGGGGAGAAGGATGAGATAGGAGAAATAGACGTGCTTTTTCATAATAGCGTATTCTTCATCACTGAGTTTTGCTGGTTTTTCGAGAATTTTGTAACTCACGCTGATTTTACCAATGTCGTGGTACAGACCAGCGATGAAGAGATCCTCACTGTTTCTGCCGGCTTTTTCTGCCATTTTTTCTGAGAAGACTGCGACTCTCCAGGTGTGGCTGGTAGTGAATTCACTTTTGGTATCGACGATGAACGACACGACTTTTCCAGCTTGAATCAAGTCTTTTTTACCACAGTCTGGACAGTTTCTTATGTAATCTTGTAGCAGATCTGTAGCACTGGACCCCTCAAGAATGTTCTCAAGCTGCCACTGGACGAATTCCGTGGTCAAGACCTCTTTGCAAGCTTCAAATATCTCCGGGAAGAAAAAGCTTTTCATATCTTCGAGAGCGATAATAATGTCTCTGGGTGAAGCATCCAAATTTACCATTGTGTATCTTGAAACCTGGTCCGAGATGAAGACGATGTTGGAGATCAGATTCTCTTCTGTTTTGTCCAGGTACGAGGCGGGGAAATGATGTTTCAAAACGATGGGGGATATGGGCTTCAGTTTCTCGACGTAATCGGTGATGAAACTCCCAAGGATGCTGTGAAGATGGAGGGGTTTGCCCGGGGTGTCCCGCACGATAACGAAAGTGTCGTCTATTTCATCCAGCAGCGTTTTCCCTTCGTATGGCAGAATCAGTCCCAGATCGTGGATCAATCCAGATAAGAATGAAACGTTGGGATCAAGATTCATTTTTTCTGCGATCTGAGCGGAAAGAAAAGCGACCTGAAATGAGTGTCTTCCCAGTGAAGGGATCGTTTCCAGTAAATTGATAAACATCTGTATCATTGTTTTTCACCTCGATTGAATTTTAAAACAGACAGAATTTCGTTCAACAGAGAGTTACGATTTTTCTCGTTCAGCTCAAAGATGACGACATCATTTCTGTTTTTGATCTTTTCTACGAATGGATCGCTCGATTTTTTGATTGTGGCTATCACATCTTTCTCGCTGTCGAAGATTTTTTCGACTACTTCCCGGAATTTCCTGGATAGGAGTTCCATCTTCCCTATCTCGTCTACGATGATCAGATCTTTCTCCTGAAAGGCTCTTTCGAGCGATCTTACACCGATTTCTTCCAGGTCTTTTAGATTCACGTAGTATTTACCCACTCTGTATGGAGAAGGGAGATCTGTTCTTGCTAGTATTCCTTCCTCACCATCTAAGGTGATGATCTTGAAACCGATTCTTTTTTCGCCCTCTCTCATCTCTTCAGTGTAAAAGCCCCCTGCGTTCTGCAGGAGGCGTGATAGTTTCTTGATTAAAGTGGTTTTCCCAACACCTGGCCTTCCGGTGATAAGGATTTTCATTTTAACTCAACGCTGTTCAAAATCCTTTCAAACAGGCTTTCCAGTCTCTTGAAGTCATCTTCTGGAGCGTAGAAGCTCATGTAGAGGTACTGTCCATCTTTCTCCGGAAATTGAACGACCCAGTAAATGAAGTTCTGTCCCGTCTGGTAATCCGGCATGGATGTTTCTATGAAGTTAACCTCGTAATTCGGGGTTTTGTAAACCTCACCGTTGAGTGGTTCTGTCTCGTAATGTGCTTCTGCGAAGATCAGATTTGCAATGTCCAATATGAAGTAATGCACTCCTTCAGAAAGCTGGTAATAGGTGTAAGCGGGAACGTTCAATTTGAAGGTTTCTGTTTCGATGGTTTTCATCTCTGGTTCCTGAACCAGTTTAAAAGAACTTTCATCGAGTTTCTTTCCGTCCGCGTAAACCACTACTTTCCACTCGCCGAACGCATCTTCTCCGAATCTGTCGGTTGCCATCCAGCCCCACACGCTGTCGTAATAATCGTAACCTGTTTCTATCGTTGTGGCAACGATGTAATAGACGTTTTCTCTAAGATTTCCATCTGGATCGTACCATTCCCATTTGAATATATGGGAGTTTTCGAATGGCTTTGTCGCGCTCCACATGACGATTCGTTTGTCAAAAGGTGTGAACGCAGTGTCTGTAGCGAAAGGCGCGTTTTCGTAGACACTTCTGCAAAGAAGGGATTCTGTGACGAAAACTTCTTCTGCTGCGGAACTTTCGAATTTTCCAGAAACGTTTTCAAAGGTCACAGTGGTTCCTTCCAGTGAGTGAAACGGATCTTCCAAGTTGGAGAACAGCAGTTGCAGTTTCCCTTCTACGAACTTTCCGTTGAAGGCACCATCCCAGAACCAAGACGGTCCCACGCTGCCGGTCGAGTCTGATTTTTTCCACCATCCAAAAATACCGTTTTCGATCACTATTCCTTCCAAGGTTTTCTCTCCAAAAGATCCTTCGAAGTGATTGCCGTTCTGGTACATCTCAAGCGTTCCATCCTGCGAGCTCCATCTGCTGAATCTGAATCGATCGTTCAAGTCGATGCTTGAGAGAATCTTCTCCAGAGTTTTTAAATCCTCGTCTGCGGGTTCTCCAACTACAAAACTCCAGAAAGCGAGATCTCTCATTCCGAGTGTAAAGGTCTGAACATTGAAAGAAAGGTCGTTTCCCTCAAACTTGTAGTATCTTCCCTTGAATCCTTTCCACTCTGTCTCACCCTGATCGACGAGAGAGGCATCTTGGGATAGTCCATAAACGAGTGCTACTTCGACACCTGTGTCGTAGATGAAGAACACACCAACTCCCTGATTGAGCGTCTGGCCATCACCCATTCCCTTGAAAACTCCGGTCGAATTGAAAGCCAGTGGAGGTGTTTCCTGCCAGTCCGACGGTTGCTGCCAGCTGATGGGACCGAAGGATCGTGAAACCCATTCCTGGGGCATTCCAAGGACCGCTAAAAGAACCAAACTGATCAAAGCAAGTTTTCTCACAATAAGACCTCCTCATAAAGTTTGCCACCTCTATTAAACCACTTTTCACTTCAAATCACAAGCCACCTTCACGAGTTCGTATTCTCTTGTTCCAAGACCGATCTCTTCAGCGTATTCGAGCTGTGTCTTCCAGGTTACATCTGGGTGAACCTCAAGGAACGGATCTTTGCCCGTTTTTTGAAGGACAAGATCGATACAGGCCTGGTCCAGGGCGACCGGATCTGTACTGACCGCGATTCCTATATCGGGAGCCACGGGAGGTTTGTTCATGTTCCAGCAGTCGCAGTCTGGAGAGATGTTCATGATGAACGAAATGAAGACCGCTTTCTTGTCTTTGAGAACCGCTTTTGCGTATTCAGCCATCTTTTTACTCAAAGAGTCAGTCGAGCTGTCCCATTTTGGAGACATGGCACCGTAGGAACACATGGCGATACACTGTCCACAGCCGATACATTTCTCGTAGTTGATCTTTGCCACTTTTGTGACGGTGATTGCTCCAACCGGGCAGAACTTCGCGCATGTTCCACAGGCGACACACTTTTCTTCAACCACGTACGGTTTGGATTCGGAATGTTGTTCCATCTTTCCAGCTCTGGATGCACTTCCCATTCCGACGTTTTTTATCGTTCCACCAAAACCTGTTGCTTCGTGCCCTTTGAAATGTGTTACAGCGACTATCGCATCTGCCAGGGCTATCGCTGCACCTATCTTCGCTTCTTTTACGTAGTTTCCATCTATTTTCACCTTTATCTCATCTGAACCCCTGAGACCATCCGCGATGATCACAGGAGCCCCCGTCACCTCGTAGGTGAAACCGTTCAGGTAGGCATTTATCAGATGATCCACAGCGTTCGATCTGTGGCCGGTGTAGAGCGTGTTCGCGTCGGTGAGGAAAGGTTTTCCACCCAGTTTCTTGATCTGGTCCACAATGATTTTCACGTACTGGGGTCTTATGAATGCGAGGTTTCCGTATTCACCGAAATGGAGTTTTACAGCCACGAACTTGTCTTTTTCGATGATCTTTTCCAGTTCCACTTTCTTCAAAAGAAGTTCTAACTTTTGAAGCATGTTCATGTTTGGGTTGGTCGTCATGTCTGTGAAATAAACCTTTGCTGGCATGTGAATCCCTCCTTTTTTGAGAATTAAAAAGAGAGCCCAGCAGGGCTCTCTTGAGGTATATGATTTTTCACTTAAATTCTACCACAACTATCTACTTTGTTCAAACAGCCACTCTACGACTTCCTGACTTTCGTAGGCAGGTATCCACGATCCGTGTGGATCCCACCCGTGTTTCTCCATGAAACCTTTTTCGTACTCGGTGTATCTGACTTTTCCTCCAATCTCTGCGAGCTTTTTCACAAGAACACGCGAATTCTCCACTGGGACAACAGGATCGTCTTCTGCGTGGAAAACCCAGATGGGTATGTCCTTTATTCTCTCGACTTTGCTGACGTCTCCTCCACCGCATATCGGTATTGCAGCTGCGAAGAGTTCCGGAAAGTTCATGATGGCACTCCAGGTGCCGTAACCTCCCATCGAAAGCCCGGTGATGTAGATTCGATTCTCGTCTATGTTGTATTCGTCAAGAAGTTTCCTAATGATCTTTATCACCGCAAGGAGGGGTTTTTCTGGATTGAAAGGATTTTTCCTGTCAGTGAAGAGTGTGGACCAGCTGCTGTTTGGTGGACACTGCGGTGCGAGAACAAAACACGGATGAACCACCTGGTATCTCGGCTGGGCCCAGACAACCGCTCCACGATTCCCAGCGACCTGTAAATAATTGTCCGTTCCCCTCTCTCCCGCTCCGTGTAGGAAGACAACCAGCGGGTATTTTCTGTCAGGATTCACATCTTTTGGAACAAACAACCTGTAAGGTATCTCAACACCTGTTTCTGGGTCTTTGAAAGTGAATGCGAGGAAATCATCGATGATGAGATGTTTCTCATCCGTTTGTTTCGACGTAAAAGGTTCCACTTCGTTCCCGTCTACGTCAAAAATGGGAACAAGCTGTGAAACGATGTAGTCCAGTTTCACGCGGGTGTTGAGAAAATTAGGCCCGAAAACAATGGTGTTTGAGTGTAAATCTTCGGTGGAGAGTTCCAGAACAACATACTTTCCGCGGTTGTTGAAAATGCTAAAAGAGAGATCTCCGCTGTTGTTTGCGTAGACTTTTGTAATCGTTCTTGAAGAGTAGGTATCGCTAGTTTTCACTTTCACCGAGAACCGATCCGGTGAGAGTTTCTGACCATCGATCTCAACGGGATATTCGATGACGACCGCACAGGCTTTTTCACCTTCCGGAAAGACTTTTGTAATAAGAGTTACACCGTTCACAGTAACATCCTCCTGCGCAAAGAGTATAGAAAGAATTCCCATGAAAATAAAAAACAGCGCTCCTCTTCTCGTGATTACACCCCCTTTGATGCAGAATTCACTTCGAGTATGTTGTAATTTTAACATAAAAAATAACGGCAACCGATCATTACATGGAGTCAATAACTTATGGTTTCGACGGATTTTTTGTTACACACATTCTTCTCACTTTGAGAATGTATTGAACTCTTTAGAAAGAGCATCGGGAGTAAAATCAGTTGTAACTCAAAGAAAATATTAGAATTTGAACTATAATTTGAAATAATTCCCATTATTCACTCATAATCATGAAAAAATGAGTATTACTTGTGTTTGTACTTTTTGATTCATATCGTTATAATTTCTTTCTGAGGAAGATAGATAAAAAGCAGGAGGAATATGAAGTGCATAAAAAGCTGAATCCAAAATCCATGAAAACGGAAAACAAAAAGATGGTTCTGAGATATCTGATAGAGAGTGGACCGCACAGCAGGGTGGAAATCGCCAGAAAAACAGGACTCGCTCAGAGCGCAATATGGAGGATCATTGAAGAACTGGTGAATGAGGGATTGGTAGAAGAAAAGGGAACAGCGACTGGTCGTCGCAGAAAAGCCGTAACTTACGGTCCAACAAGATCTTTCATCACATCAATCATATACAACGTGGAGGTACTTGAGACGCTGGTTGCAGTTGGTTTTCTGGATGGTGCATGGAGAATAATTGAGAGGTTCTCTACTCCGAAAGATTTTGGTGAATTCAAACAAAGAGTCACTTCTTCCTATGAAAACATTCTCAAAAGCCATGTTCTGAACAAAAACATATCGAAAGTGGTGTTTTCTCTTCCAGGTATTGTGAACACGGAAAGTAAGTTTTTGATCCACGCACCGAACCTTGGATGGAGAGATATTGATTTTCAGAAGGAGTTTGGGAATCTAGATTTGGAAGTTCTGGTAGAAAACGATTCCAACCTTTCGCTGTTGGCTGAAGAATTCTTTTCTCAGGATGTAAAGGAAAGTGATGTTGCTTTCTTTCTCTATTTCGGTGAAGGAATCGGTGGAGCGATTTCGGTGAACGGCAAAATCGTCAGGGGAGAAAATTTCGCTGCTGGGGAAATAGGTCATGTTGTCCTCGATGTAGAAAGCGGAAAAGAAGTGGAGGAGTTTCTCTCTATATCAAAACTCATAGAAAAGATAGAGAAATTTGTAGAACTTCAGGGAGAAACGCTGGATGAGAAGTTTCGACACATCAAAAGGTTATGGTTTTCAGGGGAAAAGAACGTGAAAGAAACAATGGAAGAATTCCTACAATATGTAGCAGTCGTTTTAAAGAACATCATCTACTTTCTGAATCCTGGTGTGATAGTACTCGGCGGTGTTGTCAACGATCTCTGGGATACATTTGGTTCTTTTATAAAAAGAGAACTTGAAAAGATAATAGACAGAGAAATTGCCGATGTTCTCATAAGAGATACCATTTTCAAGGAAATTTCACCGTCCCTTGTTGGAGGAAATGTTCTGGCGATAGAAGAGTTTCTGAGACAAATAACTTAACCTTTATCCATATACAAAGGAGGTGTGGGTATGAGAAAGTCACTTGTACTGTTACTGGCTCTTTTGGTTCTTTCCAGTTTGATGGCACAGGTGTCCCTGCCACGTGAAGACACAGTCTACATCGGAGGAGCCCTCTGGGGTCCTGCAACCACCTGGAACCTCTATGCACCGCAGTCCACGTGGGGTACTGATCAGTTCATGTACCTTCCGGCGTTCCAGTACGACCTTGGAAGAGACGCTTGGATTCCTGTCATCGCAGAAAGATACGAATTCGTGGACGACAAAACTCTGAGGATCTACATCAGACCTGAAGCAAGATGGAGTGATGGGGTACCGATCACAGCAGAAGATTTCGTCTATGCTCTTGAGCTCACCAAAGAACTTGGAATAGGACCTGGTGGCGGATGGGACACTTACATTGAGTACGTAAAAGCCGTTGACACCAAAGTAGTCGAGTTCAAAGCAAAAGAGGAAAACCTCAACTACTTCCAGTTCCTTTCCTACTCACTTGGGACACAGCCAATGCCCAAGCACGTCTATGAAAGAGTCAGAGCACAGATGAACATAAAAGACTGGGTTAACGACAAGCCTGAAGAACAGGTTGTTTCTGGTCCTTACAAGCTTTACTACTACGACCCGAACATCGTTGTGTACCAGAGAGTTGACAACTGGTGGGGTAAGGACATCTTTGGACTCCCAAGACCCAAGTATCTGGCTCACGTCATTTACAAGGACAACCCAAGTGCCAGTCTCGCGTTCGAAAGAGGAGACATCGATTGGAACGGACTCTTCATTCCGAGTGTCTGGGAACTTTGGGAAAAGAAAGGTATTCCAGTTGGAACGTGGTACAAAAAGGAACCCTACTTCATTCCCGACGGTGTGGGATTCGTGTACGTAAACAACACTAAACCAGGTCTGAATGATCCTGCTGTGAGAAAAGCGATCGCTTACGCCATTCCGTACAATGAAATGCTCAAAAAGGCTTACTTCGGTTATGGAAGTCAGGCTCACCCGTCCATGGTGATCGATCTCTTCGAACCGTACAAACAGTACATCGATTACGACCTCGCAAAGAAAACCTTTGGAACTGAGGATGGAAGAATCCCGTTCGATCTCGGTATAGCAAACAAGATCTTGGACGAGGCAGGGTACAAAAAAGGCCCGGATGGTGTGAGAGTGGGACCGGATGGCACAAAACTTGGCCCGTACACGATTTCTGTTCCGTACGGCTGGACCGACTGGATGATGATGTGCGAAATGATCGCAAAGAACCTGAGGAGTATAGGTATCGATGTGAAAACAGAGTTCCCCGATTTCTCTGTATGGGCAGACAGGATGACGAAGGGAACGTTCGATCTCATCATATCCTGGAGTGTTGGTCCAAGTTTCGATCATCCGTTCAACATTTACAGATTCGTTCTTGATAAGAGACTTTCCAAACCTGTTGGTGAAGTCACATGGGCTGGAGACTGGGAAAGGTACGACAGCGATGAAGTAGTCGAACTCCTCGATAAAGCAGTTTCTACACTCGATCCTGAGGTGAGGAAACAGGCGTATTTCAGAATCCAGCAGATCATCTACAGAGACATGCCAAGCATACCAGCGTTCTACTCGGCTCACTGGTACGAGTACTCTACGAAGTACTGGATTAACTGGCCAAACGAGGACAACCCAGCCTGGTTTAGACCTTCTCCATGGCACGCGGACACCTGGCCAACTCTCTTCATTATCTCCAAGAAGAGCAATCCACAACCTATTCCATCCTGGCTTGGAACGGTCGATGAAGGAGGTATCGAAATACCCACTGCGAAGATCTTCGAAGACCTTCATAAGGCAGCCATGTGATTTTTCCCTGGCCCCTCTTCGGGGCCGGGTTCCATAAAAACAGAGTGGGGAGTGAGAATTGAATGGGAACAAAATCGATGTTCAAGTACCTTTCGAGACGTTTCATCTTCCTGCTTGTTACCTATATAGTGGCAACAACTATTGTGTTCATACTTCCAAGAGCAATTCCAGGAAATCCTTTATCTCAAATCCTCTCAGGGCTTTCCAGAGTCGCTCAGGCCAATCCAGAAGCCATAAGAGCCGCGGAAAGAACTTTGATGGAAGAATTCGGTCTCGGAAAACCCTGGTACGTTCAGTATTTCGAGTTCATCACCAAAGCACTTCGAGGAGATCTTGGAACATCCATTACCTTCTACCCGAGGAAAGTTATTGACCTGATCATTCCAGTTATTCCCTGGACACTGGCGCTTCTTCTTCCAGCAACGATAGTTGCGTGGATCTTGGGTAACAGTCTTGGTGCTTTGGCGGCTTACAGAAGAAACACATGGATAGACAAAGGAGTGCTCACTACATCTCTTATTGTCTCCCAGATTCCGTACTACTGGCTTGGAATGATTTTCATCTTTTTTTTCGGAGTGAAGCTCGGTTGGCTTCCTGTTCAGGGGGCTTATTCTCAGGGAACGATACCGAATCTCAGCTGGTCATTCTTCATTGATGTTTTAAAACACTACATAATGCCCTTTGCGTCTATTGTTGTTTCTGCCATGGGTGGATGGGCAATAGGAATGAGACTCATGGTGATATATGAACTTGGAAGCGATTACGCGATGTTTTCTGAATATCTTGGTATGAAAGACAAGAGGATTTTTAAATACGTTTTCAGGAACTCCCTCCTTCCACAGATTACAGGACTTGCCCTAAGCCTAGGAGGAGTTCTGGGAGGGGCTTTGATCACTGAGATTGTATTCAATTACCCTGGAACGGGATATCTGCTTTTCAGGGCTTTGACCACACTTGATTATCCTCTGATACAGGGAATTTTTGTAATTCTTATTGCCTCTATCTACCTTGCCAACTTCATTGTGGATTTCCTTTACGCTCTGATAGATCCAAGAATAAGATTAGGACAGGAGGCATGAGATATGTTTCGAACGATGATAAGGCCACTTTTCAAAAACAAAAAGTTTATAATAGGTTTTTCGATTTTTCTTTTCTTTCTTTTCCTGGGAATTTTTGGACCTATGTTCTATAAAGTGGATCCCACGGAGATGACCTGGGATTACGAGCAACCTCCTTCCAGCGCGCATCCCTTCGGAACGGACACGTACGGTAGAGACGTTCTTGCACAGCTTTTTCATGGAATTCGTTCTTCACTTTACATCGGTTTTCTGGCCGCCATCATTTCACTTGTAATAGGTACGATCATAGGTAGTTTCTCCGCTGTGAAAAGAGGTATTGTAGATGATGTGCTGATGGCTATAACTAACATCGTTCTCACCACTCCTTCAATACTCATAGCAATTCTTATTGCAAGTTATTTGAAAGTACGAAGCATTGAAATGGTCGCTGTCATTTTGGGTCTTTTCCAGTGGCCTTGGTTTGCAAGGGCTATAAGGGCTCAATTGATGAGTGTGATGTCGAGAGAGTATGTTTACCTCTCCATAATGGCGGGTTATTCTGATTTCAGGCTTGTGATAGAGGACCTCATACCCACCATAGCAACATACGCTTTCATGTCCTTTGTTCTGTTCATAAACGGAGGAATAATGGGAGAAGCTGGGTTGAGCTTGATCGGTCTTGGTCCCACCCAGGGAATTTCTCTTGGAATCATGCTTCAGTGGGCGGTTCTCATGGAGGCAGTGCGGAGGGGACTCTGGTGGTGGTTTGTGCCACCAGGACTTGCCATTGTAGCCGTCACTGCTTCTTTGCTCGTGATCAGTACAGCAATGGATGAAGTTTTCAACCCGCGTTTGAGGGAGGAATGAAAATGAAAGAAATACTCTTGAAGGCAGAAAATGTGAAGGCCTACTATAAACTGGAGAAAGCTTCTGTTAAAGCGGTGGATGGTCTGTCTTTTGAGATACTGGAAGACGAAGTCATAGGTGTTGTTGGTGAATCCGGTTGTGGAAAGACAACTCTCTCGAATGTGATCTTCATGAACATGGTAAAACCTCTGACACTCGTTGATGGAAAGATTTTTCTGAAAGTCAACGGGAAGTTTGTCGAACTATCGTCCATGACAAGAGACGAAGTAAAAAGGAGATTCTGGGGAAAAGAGATCACGATAATCCCCCAGTCCGCCATGAATGCATTGATGCCTACCATTAGAATGGAAAAGTACGTGAGACATCTTGCTGAATCTCACGGTATAGACGAGCAAGAGCTTCTTGAAAAGGCAAAAAGAAGGTTCGAGGAAGTGGGATTGAAACCCATGTGGCTCAAGAGGTATCCATTTGAACTCAGCGGCGGAATGCGGCAAAGAGCCGTGATAGCGATCGCAACTGTACTGAACCCAAGCCTTCTTATAGCGGATGAACCAACTTCTGCTTTGGACGTTGTCAATCAGAAAGTTCTTCTAAAGGTTTTGATGCAGATGAAAAGGCAAGGAATTGTGAAGAGTATTATATTCATTACTCATGACATAGCGACTGTAAGACAAATCGCAGATAGGATGATTATCATGTACGCTGGAAAGATAGTTGAGTTTGCACCTGTGGAGAGCCTCCTGGAGAAGCCTCTTCATCCTTACACCCAGGGGCTTTTCAATTCGGTTCTCACACCAGAGCCAGAGGTGAAGAAAAGAGGAATTACCACCATTCCTGGAGCACCTCCGAACCTTATAAACCCACCTTCTGGATGCAGGTTTCATCCAAGATGTCCGCATGTGATGGATATATGTAAAGAAAAAGAACCGCCACTGATAGAAATAGAACCTTCACGGAGAGTGGCATGCTGGTTGTACACGGAGGAGAGAGCATGAGCAGACTTGTCGTGAAGAACCTCACAAAAATCTTCTCACTTGGATTCTTCTCTAAGCGCCGTATAGAAGCGGTGAAGGACGTCTCTTTCGAGGTGAAAGAAAAAGAAATAGTATCCCTCGTAGGAGAAAGTGGATCTGGAAAGACAACGACCGCAAAGATGATTTTGAGACTCCTTCCTCCCACATCTGGAGAGATACTGTTCGAGGGAAAAGACATCTGGAGGGATCTCAAGGATAAAGAATCGCTCGTTGAATTCAGAAGAAAGGTCCACGCAGTGTTTCAGGATCCGTTCTCAAGTTACAATCCCTTCTATCCAGTCGAGAGAACTCTCTGGCAGGCCATAAGTCTTCTCGAGAACAAGCCTTCAAACAAGAAAGAAGCGCTCGAACTCATAAAGGAGTCGCTTTTCAGAGTGGGGATAGATCCGAAGGATGTGCTTGGGAAGTATCCGCACCAGATTTCCGGTGGTCAGAAACAAAGAATCATGATCGCAAGATGCTGGATCTTGAGGCCTCTTCTGATCGTAGCAGACGAACCCACATCCATGATAGACGCGTCTTCCAGAGGAGGTATCATAAAGCTTTTGGAAGAACTCAGGGAAGAGCAGGGAACATCCATCATCTTCATCACACACGATCTGGGGCTTGCCTATTACGTTTCCGATAACATCTTCGTCATGAAGAACGGTGAAATCGTGGAAAGGGGACATCCAGACAAGGTGGTTCTTGAACCTACCCACGAGTACACAAAACTTCTTGTTGGTAGCATCCCGAAGCTTTACAGGAAGCTGGAGGACCTGTGATGTTTACAAAAGCGGTTCTTTCCATTTTCTCTTGGGCCCTGGTTCTTGAGTTGATAGTTCTGTTTTATTACCTGTGGCGCGGATTGAGGCCAGTGGAGTTCTACCTCAATTTAGGACTTCTTGGACTTACAGTACCTTCCCTTGTGTTTCTTGTCATCAAAGAAAGGAAAAAGAGGAGGGATGAAGATGGAAAAGGTGAATGAAATCCTGTCCCAACTTACCCTAGAGGAAAAAGTGAAACTTGTAGTGGGGATAGGACTTCCCGGATTGTTCGGAAATCCCCATTCTCGCGTAGTGGGTGCGGCTGGAGAAACACACCCTGTTCCAAGAGTTGGAATTCCCGCGTTTGTCCTAGCGGATGGTCCAGCGGGGCTTAGAATAAATCCAACAAGGGAAAACGATGAGAACACCTATTACACAACAGCCTTTCCTGTTGAGATCATGCTTGCTTCCACCTGGAACAAAGATCTCCTCGAAAAAGTAGGGAAAGCAATGGGAGAAGAAGCGAGAGAATATGGTGTGGATGTGCTTCTTGCTCCCGCGATGAATATACACAGAAATCCACTCTGCGGAAGGAATTTCGAGTATTACTCAGAAGATCCTGTCCTTTCCGGTGAAATGGCTTCAGCCTTCGTGAAAGGAGTTCAGTCGCAGGGAATTGGGGCATGTATAAAACACTTTGTGGCGAACAATCAGGAGACAAACAGAATGGTCGTGGACACAATCGTGTCCGAGCGTGCCCTCAGAGAGATATACCTGAAAGGTTTTGAAATCGCTGTTAAGAAAGCGAAACCTTGGAGTGTGATGAGTGCTTACAACAAACTGAATGGAAAATATTGCTCACAGAACGAGTGGATTTTGAAGAAGATTCTCAGGGAAGAATGGGAATTCGGTGGTTTTGTAATGAGCGATTGGTACGCTGGGGACAGTCCAGTAGAACAACTCAAAGCGGGCAATGACCTCATTATGCCGGGAAAGACCTACCAAGTTAACACAGAACGAAGAGACGAGATAGAAGAGATCATGGAAGCTCTAAAGGAAGGAAGATTGAGTGAAGAAGTTATCGATGAGTGTGTGAGAAACATCCTGAAGGTCCTTATGAACGCGCCTTCTTTCAAAGGTTACAAGTATTCCAACAAACCAGATCTTGACGCACACGCAAAAGTTGCCTATGAAGCAGGTTCGGAGGGTGTTGTTCTCTTGAAAAATGAAGAATCTCTTCCTATCCCTGAAAATTCGAAGATAGCACTTTTTGGAACAGGACAGATAGAAACAATAAAGGGAGGAACAGGAAGCGGAGACACCCATCCAAGATACACGGTCTCCATCCTTGAAGGCATAAAAGAAAGAAACATGAAGTTCGATGAAGAACTCGCTTCCACTTATGAGGAGTACATCAAAAAGATGAGAGAAACAGATGAATATAAACCCAGAACCGACTCCTGGGGAACTATCATAAAACCGAAACTTCCAGAGAACTTCCTCTCAGGAAAAGAGATAAAGAAAGCTGCAAAGAAAAACGATGTTGCAGTTGTTGTGATCAGCAGGATCTCCGGTGAAGGATACGACAGAAAGCCGGTGAAAGGTGACTTCTACCTCTCTGATGACGAACTGGAGCTCATAAAAACCGTCTCGAGAGAATTCCATGAACAGAGTAAGAAGGTTATAGTTCTTCTCAACATCGGAGGTCCAATCGAAGTTGCAAGTTGGAGAGACCTTGTAGATGGAATTCTTCTTGTCTGGCAGGCGGGACAGGAGATGGGAAGAATAGTAGCCGATGTTCTTGTGGGAAAGGTCAATCCCTCTGGAAAACTTCCAACGACCTTCCCGAAAGATTACTTGGACGTTCCATCCTGGACGTTCCCAGGAGAACCAAAGGACAATCCGCAAAAGGTGGTGTACGAGGAAGACATCTACGTGGGATACAGGTACTACGACACCTTCGGTGTAGAACCTGCCTATGAGTTCGGCTACGGCCTCTCTTACACAAAGTTTGAATACAAAGATTTAAAAGTCAATCTCGATGGGGAGACGCTCAGAGTATCGTACACGATCACAAACATCGGTGACAAAGCCGGAAAAGAAGTCTCACAGGTTTATATCAAAGCTCCAAAAGGGAAAATAGACAAGCCCTTCCAGGAGCTGAAAGCGTTCCACAAAACAAAACTTTTGAACCCGGGCGAATCCGAAAAGATCTTTCTGGAAATTCCTCTTAGAGATCTTGCGAGTTTCGATGGGAAAGAATGGGTTGTCGAGTCAGGAGAATACGAGGTCAGGGTCGGTGCATCTTCGAGGGATATAAGGTTGAGAGATATTTTTCTGGTTGAGGGAGAGAAGAGATTCAAACCATGAAAAGGGGGTAATATGATGAGCAGGCTGGTTTTCGCTCTGCTTCTCTTTCCTGTTTTCATTCTGGCTCAAAACATCCTTGGCAACGCTTCTTTCGATGAACCAATTCTCATCGCAGGTGTGGATATAGACCCACCCGCAGAGGATGGCTCTATAGACACAGGAGGAAACTGGGTATTCTTCACCAATTCAAACGGTGAGGGAACGGCTCGAGTTGAAAACGGCGTTCTCGTGGTTGAGATAACAAACGGAGGAGATCACACCTGGTCGGTTCAGATCATACAGGCTCCCATACGTGTTGAGAAACTCCACAAGTACAGAGTTTCTTTCCGAGCCAAAGCCTCCTCTCAGAGAAACATCGGGGTGAAGATAGGAGGAACGGCCGGAAGAGGATGGACCGCGTACAACCCCGGTACCGACGAATCCGGCGGCATGGTCTTCGAGCTCGGAACAGATTGGCAGAAGTACGAGTTCGAATTCGTCATGAGACAGGAGACCGATGAAAATGCTCGTTTCGAGTTTCAGCTTGGAAAGTATACCGGCACGGTCTGGATAGACGACGTAGTGATGGAGGACATCGGTGTTCTCGAGGTAAGCGGTGAGGAAAACGAAATCTACACCGAGGAGGATGAAGACAAAGTGGAAGACTGGCAGCTCGTTTGGAGTCAGGAGTTCGATGACGGTGTTATCGATCCGAACATCTGGAACTTCGAGATAGGAAACGGTCATGCAAAAGGTATTCCAGGCTGGGGTAACGGGGAACTCGAGTACTATACAGACGAAAACGCGTTCGTTGAAAACGGCTGTCTTGTGATTGAGGCAAGAAAAGAACAGGTTTCCGATGAGTATGGAACTTACGATTACACCTCAGCCAGGATGACCACAGAAGGTAAATTCGAAATAAAATACGGGAAAATCGAAATAAGGGCAAAACTTCCAAAGGGAAAAGGTATCTGGCCCGCTCTCTGGATGCTCGGAAACAACATAGGAGAGGTCGGATGGCCCACCTGTGGTGAGATCGACATCATGGAGATGCTTGGCCACGACACCAGAACCGTTTATGGAACAGCACACGGTCCGGGATATTCTGGTGGTGCGGGTATAGGTGTTGCCTATCATCTTCCAGAAGGAGTACCGGACTTTTCCGAAGACTTCCACATTTTCTCCATCGAATGGGACGAAGACGAAGTGGAGTGGTACGTGGACGGACAGCTCTACCACGTCCTCAGCAAGGATGAACTGGCCGAACTCGGTCTTGAGTGGGTTTTCGACCATCCGTTCTTCCTCATTCTGAACGTTGCCGTGGGAGGCTACTGGCCAGGTTATCCCGACGAAACCACCCAATTCCCGCAGAGAATGTACATCGACTACATCAGAGTCTATAAAGATATGAATCCGGAAACAATCACCGGGGAAGTGGATGACTGCGAATATGAACAAGCACAGCAGCAGGCAGGTCCCGAGGTGACCTATGAACAGATAAATAACGGCACTTTCGACGAACCTATTGTGAACGATCAGGCCAACAACCCGGACGAATGGTTCATTTGGCAGGCGGGAGATTACGGGATCAGCGGTGCCAGGGTCTCCGATTACGGTGTCAGGGATGGCTACGCTTATATCACGATAGCCGATCCTGGAACTGACACGTGGCATATTCAGTTCAACCAGTGGATAGGTCTTTACAGAGGAAAAACCTACACCATTTCTTTCAAAGCAAAAGCGGATACACCAAGACCTATAAATGTGAAAATTCTGCAGAATCACGATCCCTGGACCAACTATTTTGCTCAAACGGTGAATCTCACAGCGGACTGGCAGACGTTCACGTTCACCTACACGCATCCAGACGATGCGGATGAGGTCGTTCAGATCAGTTTCGAACTCGGAGAAGGAACGGCAACTACGATTTATTTCGATGATGTCACGGTGAGCCCTCAATGAGACACATCCCCGGTGCTTTGCGCCGGGGGTATTTCAGAAACATAAAAGGAGAGATGCGAGATGAACATAAGATTCAGAATCATATTCATAATGGTTGTGGTTCTTGTTTCTTTTGTTCTCAGTGCTTATCTGGTTCAGAGAAGTACCTCGTCTCTTCTCATCAGCAACGCAAAAGATTACATGGAGAAGTCGGTGTCTTCTCTTTCAAAATACATCTCCCAGAAGCTGAACGAGGTTCAAAGAAATCTGAAAACCCTCCTTGGTAGCTCTCTCATAGGAGGGTACACGATTGCTTCGAACCTTCAGTCTGTTCTTCAGGGGGCTACGGATACAGTCTCCGTTGGTATTGTTGTCGATGAGATGAGCGAATCCGCTTATTTGGTTTTACCAGAAAAAATAGAAGAGAAGAACTATTCAGAGTACGAAAAGTACCTCAGCCTTATGAAGGAAAAAAACAAAACTTCGCTTGTCCTTGCCGAATCCATCGATGGAAAGCCTGTTTTGCTTTTCGTGGAGGGAGTTACAACGTTCGGTTCAGAACCATCTGGACTGATAGCATTAGGTATATCCCTCTCTGAGAACACCGATCTCTGGAAAGCGGTTGTAGAAGAAGGGAAAGCGAGCAAGAGCGGCTACGGGCTTCTTGTCACAAGCGACGGAAAGGTACTGATCCACAAAGACATGGGGAACTTCATGAAAGAGGTGAAAGAGCTTGGAGGCTTTGAGAAAGCGTTTGAAGAGGCAAAGAAAGGTGGAGAGAAATACGTAGAGTACGAATACAACGGAGAGAAGAAATACACCGTGTGGGAGAAAGTGCCCGGATACGACTTCTACATCTTCTCGACGGGGGACCTG